>NZ_RZTI01000090.1:0-25013 GCF_003997275.1 Mesorhizobium sp. M6A.T.Ce.TU.002.03.1.1 | reverse complement strand
GCACGAAGGGCGACCAACGCAGCATCCGCAGCTTCTCGCCGTCTTCGGGCTTGTACGTCAACCCCTCCTGGGCAAAGGCGGAAGAGCCGACGAACCGGCTTCCCAAGGCTCCCGCCGCCACGCCGGCGGTCGTGCGGATCACGTCACGTCTGGTGAATTTCATGCTCGTTTCCTCCTGTTATTCGTTGCCGTGGTTCTTACTGTTCGCTGCGCGTCTTGAATCGCTTTCCGGTCTCGCCGTGGAAGAGATGGATTAGGCCGGGCTCGGCCGTGAGGCGTATGGTCTCGCCCGGCGCGAAGGAGTGGCGCTCCCGGAAATTCGCGACGATCTCTTCGCCGCCAGCCGTCCGGCCGATGAGCTGCAATTCGGACCCTGTCGGCTCGACCACCGCGACCGTCACCGGAATGCCCCTGTCGTCGGACAGCCGCAAATGCTCGGGCCGTATTCCCAGCACCACCGGCTCGCCACTGCCGATGGACAGTGCTGTGGCCAATGGGACTGAAATCCCGCCGGAGCCGCGAAACGACGGTGAGCCGCCATCGGTTGTGATTTCGCCCCGCAGCATGTTCATGGCGGGCGAGCCGATAAAACTGGCGACAAAGATATTATCCGGCCGGTCGTAGAGTTCCAACGGCGGCCCGATCTGCTCGACGATGCCGTCATGCATGACCACGATCTTGTCGGCCATGGTCATGGCCTCGATCTGGTCATGGGTGACATAGACGGTCGTGGTCTTCAGGCGCTGGTGCAATTCCTTGATCTCGGCGCGCATCTGCACCCTGAGCTTGGCGTCGAGATTGGACAGCGGCTCGTCGAACAGGAAGACCGCCGGATCGCGCACGATCGCCCGGCCCATGGCGACGCGCTGGCGCTGGCCGCCGGAAAGCTGCCGGGGATAGCGTGCCAGCAACGGCACCAGTCCCAGGATTTCGGCGGCGCGCTGGACGCTAGCACTACTCTCGGCTTTCGCGACGCCCTTGAGCATGAGCGAGAACGCCATGTTCTCTGCGACGGTCATGTGCGGGTAGAGCGCGTAGTTCTGGAAGACCATGGCGACGTCGCGTTCTTTTGGCGCAACGTTGTTGACGACACGCTCGCCAATCGCGATCTGGCCGCGCGAAATCTTTTCCAGGCCGGCAATCATCCTGAGAAGCGTTGATTTTCCGCAGCCCGACGGTCCGACCAGCGTGACGAACTCGCCATCGTCTATATCCACGCTGACGCCGTGGAGAATCTCGACGGTTCCAAATGATTTGTAGACATCGCCAATCGCGACAGACGCCATCGATTTCCTCCCGAATGCTTCCTGCGACGTCTTCGAAGGAAACCGCTTTCCTAACTGGCCCGCGGCAGCTCCCAAGCTCCTCCCTGGTCACGCGCGATGATGAACGGTAGCGCTACCAGACCGCCCTGTAAAGCGGCTGCGTGGCAAGCGCTCTTCTTCGTCGCACCTGATCGTGAGCGTTCCCAACGGGACTGAGATTCGTCATGTCCGGGATCGGAGCAAGAGAATAACTTGCCAAGCCCCAGCTCCCAAAACCGGAGGTGCGAGAAGCCATCAGCAACGACGCCAGCCTAATCGGAAACTTCGGTTTGCGGCCGGTCCCGGCCATCGGCGAGCTCGTCGTGCCATTTGCCGTCGGCGTCCTCGTACTGGATGCCGTCCGTGGTGCCGGCGACCTGCTGTTCGGCCGAAGCGATCTCGGCGGCGCGCAGCGCGTCCTCGTGAGTAGGAAACGTTTCCGAGAATGTCGCGCCGACCTTGTAGGCCCAGCCCCCGTCATGTTCGACGATCTTGTAGGTCAGCTTCGCCATGAAATCCTCCGGTGGAAAAAGCTCCGTCTGCTCAATGCAGTTTGTCTTCGGGCAGTTTGCGTTCGGGCAGCTTGCCGTCGGACAATCTCTCGTCGGGAACCAGCACGTCCGATTCCTTCGCGGCCTCGACCAATGCCCGGCGCGCATCCGCTGTCGAACGATAACCCTCCAGCACTTTTAGGCAAGTGTCGAGAGCATCGCGATGCCGAGGACCACGATTGAGTGGCCAGACCGTCATCAGGCACTCCGCTGCTTCCTGGGTGCTACGGATCTCACGGTATTTGCCGACATGGCCAAGCTCGACCACGACCGGCTTTTCAAAAGGCTTGTTGTCCATCATCGCCGGCAACGCGGAGCGACCGATTTGGTTGCAACGCCTCGGCGCAAAGGTCTCAAGTGCCGCGATTAATGGGGCCGCGGTCATTGGGGCCGCAGCCAGTGGAAACGGGACGGTCAGCCCGCCGCCTTCATCCAGTGCCGCATCGTCGTCACCGAGCGGGCAAGCTGCGGCGCCGGGTGGATCTTCTCGCCGAATGTGGCCGCGGCGCGCCACGCCCAGCGCGGGTCGGCCAGGAAGGCGCGGGCCAGAGCCACCATGTCGGCACGGCCTTCGGCGACGATCGCCTCGGCCTGCTTCGGATCGTCGATCAGGCCGACGGCCCGCGTCGGGATGCCAGCGCCCTTGCGCACGGCTTCCGCCAGGTGCACCTGGTAGCCCGGGCCTGTCGGCAGCTTCTGCAGCGGCGAATTGCCGCCGCTCGAGCAGCAGAGATAAGCGACGCCCTCCGCCTTCAGCGCCTTGACCACTTCGATCGCGTCCTCGACATCGAAGCCGCCATCGACCCACTCCTTGACCGACAGACGCGCCCCAAGCATCAGCTTGGGGACGGCTTTTCTCACCGCCTTTGCGATCTCGACGACAAAACGCATGCGGTTTTCCAGCGAGCCGCCCCAGCGGTCGGTGCGCTGGTTGGAAAGCGGCGACAGGAACTGGAAGATCAGATAGCCATGGGCTGCGTGCAATTCGATGAAGTCGAAACCGGCACGTTCGGCCCGCCTTGCCGCATCAGTGAAGCGTTCGATGATGTGCAGGATCTCCTCATCCTCCAGCGCCCGCGGCACCTGCCAGCCCGTGTCGTAAGCTATTGCCGAGGCAGACACGATCGGCCACGGGTCCTGATCGGCCTTCAGCGGTCCGCCGCCTTCCCACGGTTTCTGGTTAGAAGCCTTGCGGCCTGCATGGGCAAGCTGCGTGCCGAACCTGGTGCCGGGGGCGGCGACGCGCTTGGCGGCATCCAGCGCGCGCCGGGCGGCTGCCTCGTTGTCGTCGGAATAAAGGCCGAGGCAGCCATGCGAGATGCGGCCGCGCCGCTCGACGTCGGTCATCTCGACGGTGACCATGCCGGCGCCGGACATCGCCAGGTTCATCCAGTGGTACAGGTGCCAGTCGCTGGCGGACCCGTCATCGGCGGAATACTGGCACATCGGCGCCACCGCGATGCGGTTGGGAAAGGTGAGGCCGTGAAGCGTGATCGGCTGGAAAAGGGATGTGGTCATCAAAAAACTCCGGGGAGGGGCTGCCGCTATTTAGGCAGTGGATTGCGCCTGCGCCATACACGAGGCGGTGAAGCGCACCTCTGGACCAATGGCTGCCGGGATTGCGCAAAGGCCGGTTCGCGGTTAGCGCATGACCCCGAAAATCAATTCCGATTTTCGGAAAGGATCATGCGCAGATCAAAAGTGCTACAGCGTCCTTTGCGCGTCCAAGAGGACGCGCGGCGCTGTAGTCCTCGCCACCGACAGCACGGAGTCCGTCATGGAAGATCGCATTCGCATCCGTTCGGAGGAAATCCTTTCCGACGACTGGGCCGTCCTGAAAAAGACCGTCCTCGATTATCGCCGGCGTGACGGGCAATGGGAGACGCAGATCCGCCAGACCTACGATCGCGGCGACGGGGCGGTGATCCTGCCTTACGATCCCGAGCGCTCGACGGTTCTGCTCGTGCGGCAGTTCCGCTACCCGGCCTACGTCACCGGCCACCGCGAGCCGCTGATCGAGGCCTGCGCCGGCCTGCTCGATGAACACGATCCGGAAACCTGCATCCGCAAGGAGGCGGAAGAGGAACTGGGCTACCGGCTGAAGGACGTTGAACGGCTGTTTGCGCCCTATATGAGCCCTGGCAGCGTGACCGAGCGGCTTTGGTTCTTCATCGCGCGCTACTCGCCCGCCGACCGCATCTCGGACGGCGGCGGCGCGCCGGAAGAAGGCGAGGACATCGAGGTTCTGGAAATGCCGCTCGATGAGGCTTTGGCCGGCATTTACGACGGCCGCATTATCGATGCCAAGACGATCATCCTGATCCAGCATCTGAAGCTGAACCTGATCCGGGCCTGACCCGTGCCGGAATCTGGGTGCAGCGAAGGGGCGCGGCAAACATGAGCGCCGGAAAGCTGGGTTCGCTGAAGCGGGTTGGCGCGATGGCGCTGCTGCTGGTCCTGAATGTCGCGCTGCTGGTCAGCTACCGGCGCCTGACCCAGCGTTTCTCCGAAAGGATGCGGCATCTGCCCAGTTTTGCTGCCCCGGCGACCTTCACGGAAAAGATCCATTGGCGCAAGATTTTCGACGACGATCCGCGGTTTGCGATTGTGCTCGACAAGCTGAAAGCCAAGGAATTCGTCCGGGATCGGCTTCCCTGGCTGCTTGTCCCGGCGGTGCTGTGGCGCGGCGACGACCCGCGCGAAATCCCCTTTGACGAATTGACGATTCCATACATCGTCAAATGCAATCACGGCTGCAACATGAATGCCGTCGTTCCGGACCCCGCAACCGCCGATCGGGACGCGATCATTGCCGAGATGTCCAGGCACCTCGCCGAGACCTATGGCAGCCGCAAGCTGGAGCGCGGCTATGCCCACATCAAGCCGCAGGTTTTCGTCGAGACGCTGATCGGCAAGGATCATGACTATCAGCCCATCGACTACAAGTTCAACGTGATTGCCGGCCGTGTCGCCTTTGTCGTGGTCACGTCTTTCCGCTCGACGGTGCGGAAGACGGCACTTTTCGATCGCGACTGGCGCCGGCTGGCAGTCGTCCAGGGCGGCATCGACGCGTCGCTGGAAATTGCCCGGCCGCAAAGCTTTTCGCGCATGGTCGAGGCTGCCGAGATACTGGGCGGCGAATTCGACATGATGCGAGTCGATTTCTACGAAGACGGCGGAGAGCCGGTGTTCGGCGAGTTCACGATCTATCCCCGCAGCGGCCTGCAGCAATTCGAGCCGCCGGCTTTCGATCGTGAACTGGGCGCGTGCTGGGATATTGCGGCGTCCGGCTATCTGAGCCGCCCGTCGAGCAGGTTTGCGCGCCGCTACAGGGCCGTGCTTGTCGCTGCCGGCCGCATCTGAAACAGAGCGACGGTCTCTTCGCGGTCCAAATCCACGGCACGAGGCGGCGGGCGAATTTATCGGCGAGAGAAATCCGTGTAGGAGAGAAACCCGCATCGCATCGCCGGCTTCGGTCGGCCGGGACCCCTCGGTCATTCCGAATTCAGGGTTCGCTTTGGCCGACGTAGCGATGCACGAGCTCTTTCCAATCGGGATGATGGGTCACCGTCAGCACGGCGCGGTTGATGTCCTCCATGAGCGGGCTGCCGCTTGGAATGGCGATCGCGTAGTCGCGGACCGCCAGGGTTTGCGGCAGGATAAGCAAGTCGTTCCACTGGTATTCCTGGATCATGTGTCCAAGGATGGCGCGCTCCACCACCAGCGCCTCCACTTCACCGCGCTTGAGCGCCTTGCTGGCCTGGATCAGGAAAGGGTAGGTCTGCACCTTCAGGCCCTGCGCCTTAGTCCACAACTCGCCGGCTGTACCCGCCACTGTTCCCACACGGGCTCGCGGCAAGTCTTCGGGACCGTCAACGCTGCTCTTAAGCCGGCCAACGACCAAAGACGAGGCGAGCGTCGCCGAAAAGGTGGCGATGCAGAAAATGCTGGTGAACATCCAGACAAGAGCGATGGCGCGGCCGCGCCAGGTGATCGGCGTCTTGTCGCCATAGCCGGTCGTCGTCATCGTCACGGCGGCCCACCAGATGCCATCGCCAATGCCCTGCATCATGCGGGGATCGAAATGGCCGGGATTGCGGCGTCGCTCGATCAGCCACAACGACGTGCCGACAAGCAGCAGTAGACCCACGAGGCCGCCGATTGGAACAAGCAACTGCCAGGTAAACAGCCTGCGCAGGGTCGCCAGGATACCGGCGGTTGGCTCGCTGCGCACCGCGACACCAACGCCCGCGGCGAAGTAGGCATGCGAGAAATCGAAGCGCGCCTCACCGTCCGTCGTGACCGGCATGGCGGCGACCACCAGATCGATTTGGCGGGTCTGCAAGGCCTGGACCATGGCATCGGGATCATAGTCGAACTCGCGGAATTCATAGCCAAGGTTCAATTGCGAGGCCACTTTTTGCCAGAGCTCGATGCTCAGGCCGCTCCATACGCCATCATCGCCGCGCGATGCAAAGGGTGGCACCCGCATCGTGCCGACGACGAGCTTGCGTACGCGGAAATCCTCGACCCGCGGCTCGGCGAGCGCCGGCATGGAGAATGCCCAGGCGAGCACGCCGACCGCCAAACCGACGACCCGGCGCGCGCTCATGGCTCGCCCGCCGCGATCTCGACATAGCCGGCGCGCTTCACCAAGGCCTGTCCGGCGGGGCCGGTGCAGTACGCGATGAACGAGGCGGCTAGTCCCGACGGCGTCCCCGGATTGATCAAAAGCAAGGCGCGTGTCAGCGGGTAGCTGCCTGACCACACCGTATCGGCGCTCGGCAAGACCGAGGAAGATTGGCTGCGTATGGCCAGGACATGGACGAGGTCCGAGGCATTGCGGAGCGCTCCGAGGCCGGTGTATCCGATAGCATTCGGCTGCGCGGAGACCTCGGCGACAATGGCCTCGTTTGTTGGCAATTCCTTTGCCACACCCTCCCTTTGTCCTTTCAATACCCGCTCGGCGAACACCTCCTCGGTTCCAGACCCTTTGGCGCGGGCAAGTGGTTGGATCTCGCCGGGGCCGCCGCTGAGCTCCCGCCATTGCGATAAATCTCCGGACCAGATGGCGCGGAGCTGATCGACATCGATTTCGCGCAGCGGGTTGGTTCGGTGCACGACGATAGCAACGCCGTCCAGCGCCAGCTCGAACTGCGTCAGATCGATACCTTTCGCGGTTGCGAACCCAATCTCCTTCGGCGACAGTGGCCGTGAGATCATGCCGATATCGATCATGCCGTGGAGCAGCGCTGCCATACCGTCGCCGGAGCCGCCGCCGCGCACGATGATGTCGGCCTCGGGATTGTCGGCCATGAATGCCTCGGCGCAGACCGTGACGACCGGCCGCATCGTTTCGGAACCCATTATTTGCAGTGAACCGCCAGTAACCGGCCCGGAGACCAGTACAGAAGCCGGCCCAGAGCCCGGCATTGCCCGGCTGCCGTAGAAATACCAGGCGGCCAACGCAACGATGATGGCTGTCGCAATGGACGATGCCGCGACCCACGCGACACTCGGTCTCGTATTGATTGGCGGTTCCAGTCTTTGCCCCCGATCAGCGAAATGTGGTCGCGTATTCGGAAACTGCACCGGGACAGGTGTCAGTTTGGTGACATAGAGCCAGGCTGGCTCTTGTTTGCCTCCGACCAGCCCAGTTGGGGTCGCCAGCCGCGGGCCGTTCAATGAGAAATTCGCTGGTCGGCGCGCGATGTCGCTCACAACAGGCCGGCCGCCATCACATTCCAAACGGTCCGGGCACTGCCGGCTCGCGAAGCCATAAATACAATCTGGTGCGGACGCCGGGAATCGAACCCGGATAGCCGTAGCTGAGGGATTTTAAGTCCCTTGCGTCTACCAATTCCGCCACGTCCGCAGGCCAGTCCTTTTCAGACGCCAGCCAAAGGCCGTCAAGCCATCTTCTGCCATCGCTGAAACCTGGTACAAAAAACCCGCCTTGACGGCGGGCCGTTGGCGCAATCAGCACCGCGCCCACATAGCTGCCGTCACCGAGCCAGCTCCAACCACCCACAGAGATTCAAACAAGATCGCTGGAACTATTTCGCAGCGGCTGAGTTTCGGACTAAAGTTACTGGAACCCCGAACATGGCAGAGTTTGACACAGGACGAGGGAAGTCTGTTGCCAAGGCCGTACGGCAATTGATCCGTTCCGAAGATAATCGCCGGCATTTACACGACGTGCTAAATCTGGCTGTCGACCTCCGGCTGCCCAGCACTCTTGCCCCATTACTTGAGGCGCTTGATCAGACTGGACGGGAATCATTTCCGCAATGCCGTAGGCCAAACGAGCGGTGACCGGGTAAAACGCGCTAAATCTTCTCCTCTATCCATGCTCCACCCCCATGGCTCAACGCTACGACATTGAGAAGACACCTGAAGGCACCTGGGACATCATTGATGTGTTCACTGGCCTGCCGGTTGTCGAGGTGGGCGTCCCCTTGATCGACATGCCCATCGAAGAGGCCGACGATCTGGTCGACCTTCTCAACTGCCGCGACAGGGAACAGCGGGAGGATACTTAACGGCCGGCGCCGAAACAAAAAACCCGCCTCGGCGGCGGGTCGTTGGCGCAAATCAGCACCATGCCGATAGCATAACTGCCGTCACAAAGCAACGAATCGCGACCTCGCAACGAAACGCGAGAATCACGATCGATGTGAAGGCCGAGGAGCGCTCAAGCAATCCGCTGATCTCGCTGGTCAAAATCCGCGCGGCTTGGCACAGTCGGGAAAACAGGAGTCCCTTCATGGCGAAGACCGCGCGTGCGACGAAACCAAAACCCTGGGCCGAGGTGTCGACGCATCTGGTCGACGTGGCGATGGGCAGGCGGCCCGCCGATCTCGTCATCCGCAATGGGCGCTGGGTCAACGTTCACTCCGGCGAGATCATCGCCGGCACCGACATTGCCATTGCCGGCGGCCGCTTCGCCTATTGCGGGCCGAATGCCGGTCACGCTATCGGGCAGGGCACCAAGGTGGTCGACGCCGGCGGGCGCTATCTGGTGCCGGGCCTTTGCGACGCGCACATGCATGTCGAGAGCGGCATGGTGACGGTGACGGAGTTCTGCCGCGCGGTTATCCCGCATGGCACCACCTCGATGTTCATCGACCCGCATGAAATCGCCAACGTGCTCGGCCTGCCGGGCGTGCGGCTGATGCATGACGAGGCCGTCGCCATGCCGATCAACGTGCATGTGCAGATGCCGTCCTGCGTGCCCTCCGCACCGGGGCTGGAGCATGCCGGCGCCGAGTTGACGGTCGCCGATGTCACCGAGGCGATGACCTGGGAAAACGTCATCGGGCTTGGCGAGGTGATGAATTTTCCCGGTGTCGCGGCCAACGATCCGGTGATGTCGGGCGAGATCGCCGCGACGGTGAGGGCGGGCAAGACCGTCGGCGGCCATTACGCCTCGCGCGATCTCGGCCTGCCGTTCCACGGCTATGTCGCCGGCGGACCCGAGGACGACCATGAAGGCACGCGCGCCGAGGACGCGATCGCCCGCGTCCGCCAGGGCATGAAGGCGATGCTGAGGCTGGGCTCCGCCTGGTACGACGTCGCCTCGCAGATCAAGGCGGTGACGGAGAGCGGGCTCGACCCGCGCAACTTCATCCTGTGCACCGACGACAGCCATTCCGGCACGCTTGTCCATGAAGGCCATATGGACCGGGTGGTCCGGCACGCCATCAGCCAGGGGTTGAAGCCGGTGACGGCGATCCAGATGGCGACGCTCAACACCGCCCAGCATTTCAAGCTGGAGCGCGAGTTGGGCTCGATCGCGCCGGGGCGGCTCGCCGATCTGCTGATCGTCTCCGATCTGGCCGCGATGACCATCGACGAGGTCTATGGCCGCGGCGTCAGGCTGGCCAAGGGCGGCAAGCTCGAAATCGACATTCCGGCCTATGACTATCCGAAGACGGCGAAGAACACCGTCAAGCTCGGCAAGAAGCTCAAACCGGGGGATTTCGACATCGTGGCGCCCATGGGCGCCAACGAGGTGCGGGTGCGGGTCATCGGCGTGATCGAGAACCAGGCGCCGACGCGGGCTCTCGAGGCCGATCTTCCGGTGGAGGACGGGCTGGTCGCCATGGACCGTCGCAACGACGTTTGCCAGATCGCGGTGGTCGAGCGCCACCGGGGCACCGGCGGCGTCACCAATGCCTTCGTCTCCGGCTTCGGCTATATGGCCGACTGCGCCATGGCCTCCAGCGTGGCGCATGATGCGCACCACATCATCGTCGTCGGCACCTCCAAGCAGGACATGGCACTGGCGGTCAACCGGCTGGGCGAGGTCGGCGGTGGAGTCGTGCTGTTCTCCAAGGGCAAGGAACTGGCACTGGTCGAAATGCCGATCGCCGGGCTGATGTCGGACGAGCGCGCCGAAATCGTGGCAGTCAAGGCCGACATGCTCACCGAGGCGATGCGCAAGATGGGCTGTTCGCTGAACAACGCCTACATGCAGCACTCGCTGCTGGCGCTGGTCGTCATCCCGGAACTGAGGATTTCCGATGTCGGCCTGATCGACGTGACGACGTTCCAGAAGGTTGATCTGTTCGTTTAGGGTTGCTGCGGTGTAGAACCTTTGATGCCGGCAGGACAGAGGGGGGCGCGAAGGATCGCTACTTATATTCCGAACTAGCTCAGCCGCCGCTCATCCGCCGGTGGCGATGGTCAGCACCCTGAACGGGGTGGTGATGACGATCTCGGCGACGGAGCCGACGGCCTTGCCGATGCCTTGGCCGAGATTGTCGATCGGCTGCGCCGGATTGGCTTCTTCCGATGCCAGGCCGGCCGGCGCGCGCAGCCGGTCGCCGAGCAACTGCACCAAAAACGGGTTGTCGGCGAATTTGGCGTGGTTCAGGCGGTCGCCGCCTTTGGTCTTGGTGAGGTCGACCACCGAAACGCCATAGCTGGCGAGGTCGGCCGCATCGCCATAGTCGCCGACGCGCGGCTTATCGCCGGAGATCAGCGAGGAGAGTCTGAGGGCGCGATCGTCGCCCGAAAGCAGGATGGCGAACGGCTTGTCGGGCTTGCCGTAGCGGATCATCTGCTTCTTGAAGACATCGACATCGATATCGGGTGAGGCAAGGATGACATAGCCAAGCTTGTCGCTGAGATCGCGGTCGCCGGTGATGGCAAGCTGGCGCAGCGCCTCCATCGTCACCCAGGTGCCCATCGAATGGGCGATGATGTCGATGCTCTTGACCTTCGTCTTGGCCAGCATGCGCAGCGTCTCTTCGAGATCGTCGCGCGCGGCGTTGGCGCTTTCCTTGTCGTAGATATAGCCCGTGGTCTTGCCGCTCGACGCCCATGAGAACAGCACCGGCGTGCCGGGATATTTCGTATCGTGCGCAATCTGCGTCAACCGGTAGACGCCGTCGTCGAAACCGTTGTTGAAGCCATGCACGAAAACCAGCGCGCGGTCGCCGCGCATGGCGATGTCGGCGCCGACCGCCTTGGCGAATTGCGGGGCGCCTTCATAGAAGGCGACATTCGTTGCGGTGAAATCCTTCGCTGGATTGCTGTTTGCGGAGCCTTTGACGCGCTCGATTGCGCCAAGCTGATGGACCTTCGGAACCGTTACCTCGACCCGGGCAAAGCTGGTGGTCAGCGAGCGATTGCCATCGAACACCTGCCGCGGATCTTTCGTGGCTTTCTCGCGGGTGGTGGCGACGAAGATCTCATGCGTGGCCGCGATGTCGGAGGCAGGCACCGTCACAGCCGTCGTGTTGAGAAGGTCGTGTGTCTTCCGGCCGGCGCAGCCGGTAACAGCGAGCGCCAGCGCAACGACGAGAAAAATCTTCGAACGCACGGTCACGCAGGCTCCCGAAGGGACGTCAACCGTATGACGTCTTTGGTTTCGATAGAGCCAGAGGCCGGCCTGGTCCAGTTGAAAGCGATCCGATGGTGGCGCAATCGTGTATCACGAAAGCCTGCGGAACAGGGCGTGGAACGCACCTCACTGTCCGAGCAGATGGATGCGGTCGGTCACCTCGCGGTCGCTGGCAAATCCGTCGTCCTCGCGCAGCCGCTGGCCGATCATCTTCACCAGTTCGGGGTTGTCGGCGAATTTGGTGTGGTTAAAGCGATCCGATCCCTTGACGCTGGAGAGATCGACGACGCTGACGCCATAGTCGGCGAGGTCGGCCGCGTCCTTGTAGTCGCCGACGCGTGGCCGCGAGCCGGCGATAAGGCCGGAGAGCCGCAGCGCCCGGTCGTCGTCGGACAGGAGCAGGATGAAAGGTTTGTTCGGCTTGCCATAGCGGCGCATCTGGCTCTTGAACACGTCGACATCGATGTCGGGCGATGCCAGTACCACATCGCCGAGCTTGCCGCCGAGATCGCGGTCGCCATTGATGGCGAGCTGGCGCAGCGCTTCCATGGTGACCCAGGTTCCCAGCGAATGGGCGACGATGTCGATGCGCCGCGCGCCGGTCTGCGCGAGCATCCTCAGCGTCACTTCCAACTGATCGCGGGCAGCACTGGCGCTTTCGCGGTCGTAGACATAGTCCCTCGTCTTGGCGCCCGACGCCCAGGAAAACAGCACCGGTGTGCCCGGATAACCGGAATCATGGGCGATCTGGGTGACGCGGTAGACTGCGGCGTCGAAGCCGGTGTTGTAGCCATGGACGAAGACCATGACGCGGCCGCCGCGTGCGGCGATGTCGGCGCTGAGCGCGCTGGAGAATTTCGGCGCGGTGTCGTAGCCGACGACCTCGGAGGCCATGAAGTATTTGGCCGGGTCGTTCGACTTGCCGCGCGAGCGCCGCTCGATTTGGCCGGTTTCGTGGCTTCCCGGCACGGTGACGTTGAGGCGGGCATAGTTCAGCGTGGCCGAGCGCTCGCGGTCGAAGACCTTGCTGGGGTCGTCGGAGCGCTTGCGCGTCGTGGCGATGAAGATCGAGTGGTTGCCGGCAATTTCCGTCACCGGCGCGGACACAATGGCGCTGCCGAGCAGTTCCTCGGTTTGCCGGCCGCCGCAGCCGGCAACAAGCAAGGCAAGCGCAATGATACAAATCTTCTTCAACTCTGAAATTCCACTCCGGCCGAAAGGCCTATCCAACCTCCGCGAACCTTCCCGGACAGTCGAAGTGCGGCAGAAGTAAGTCATGTCCGGCCGAAATGCGCTCAGCGGCTGGCGACGGCCATCGCACTGTTGCGCGAAAGCCAGAACGGCGGCAGGAAGGCCGGGATGTTGGAGAAGGGCAGCACCTCCGGCCTGAGACGGATGCCGAGCACTTCCGTCATGAAGGCGCGCCGCGCCTCGATGCGGCGCCAGGCTTCGGGGTGACGCGCGGCGATTTCCTCGCGCAGGGCCTGGTCGGCCAGCGCGATGCCGTCCTCGATATTGGTGGTGAAATAATCCGTCCCGGTTGCCGGAATGATGTCGACCTGCAGCGCCATGCCCGACTTCAGCGTGATGTCGGAGCCGGCGAAGATCGGCGAATGCATCCATTCGTCGATGTGGACGAGGTGGCCGGGATTGAGCGAGACGCCGAAGAACGGATCGCCGATGCGGTCATGCACGGCTTTCCACAGGGCGCCGCCGCTGACGCCGATGCCGACGGTCTCGTACCAGTCGACGACGGCAGCGAAATAGGGCGCGACCAGTCTTTCGACGTAGTCGCTTATGTCGGGCGGAAGCTCGGTTGCGTCCTCGACCAGGAAACCGGCGCGGGCATTGAGCGAACCGTGGAGGCCATAGGCCATGGTGACCGGATCGCCGCGCTTGATGACGTCGAGGCGGGGGCTTGGCAGGCCATAGGGCGCGCGCTTGCCGGCCGACAGCATGAGGTGGCAGCATTGCGGCAGGCCGTTGATGCCCATCAGCCGCGCCGCCTGCAACTCGGTCATGCCGGGTTCGATGCCTTGCAGAACGTTGCGCAGGCCTTGCGACGAATAGGTCGCGGCGAATTCGAAGGACGCGAGCTGGTCGGCCTCATTGATCGCGCGCAGGCCGTCTGCCGGGTTCATCAAAAGGTTCGCCGCATTCACCACTGTGTGCTTGTCGCCGGCAAGCGTGCGCAGCGTGTCGGCGATGAAGGAGGGCAGATCGAGAGTTGTTTCACCAAAACCGGCGTCGCCGGGACCGAACGGTTTCCAGCCAATGGCGCCGATGCGCTGGCCGGCTTTCAGGCCGCAGTCGGCAAAGATGTCGAGGAGCGCCGGCGAGCGGTCGCGGGGCTGCGCCGGCAGCGAGAACGTCTGGTAGAGGACACGTTCGTAAGGTCCATCGCAGATCTCGGCATAGCCCCAGCCCTCGTTGCCGACGAGGAGTTTCGGCTGTTTGTCGGGAACGATGACCAGCAGCGTTTCCTCGAAACGCGGATCGTAGCCCGTGAGATAGGCGACATTGGCCGCGTGCTCGCGGTCGCCATACACGACGAAAGCGTCGAAGCCGGCCTTGCTGCCGCGCGCCACCAGTGCCCCGATGCGTGCCTCGTAGGTGGTGCGCGCAACGAGCGGCATCACCGTCGGCTCGCCGAATTCCGGCAGCGACATGGTTTTCAGGGCAACCGATGCGACGGGCATGAACAAACGCCTCCAAGTGCTTGCAAGGATTCTGGGAATACCCCGTGACGGGGCGCATGAACCGGCCGGACAATGGCTTCGCGGGATTGGATATGCAATAGGCTGGGATCAAACGCACGCGCTGTGTGCTAGGTTTGCGACCACCGCGTGGCGGCAAACCAAATGCACGCTACCGATAGCCGACATGCGACCCGGGGTGATCTTGCCATGACCAGTTTTTCCTCCCGCGTCGCTGCTGCCGCTGCCGCGATCCGCCAGATTTTCCCGGAGACGCCGCTGCAGGAAAACGACTATCTGTCGAAGAAGACCGGAGCGCGCGTGCTGCTGAAGCGCGAGGACCTGTCGCCGGTGCGCTCCTACAAGATCAGGGGCGCCTTCAATTTCTTCCGCAAGGCGCTCGACGCCGGCAACGATGCCGAGCTGTTCGTTTGCGCTTCCGCCGGCAACCATGCGCAGGGCTTTGCCTTCGTCTGCCGCCATTTCGGCAAAAAGGGTGTGGTGTTCATGCCGGTGACGACGCCGCAGCAGAAGATCGACAAGACGCGGCTGTTCGGTGGCGAATTCGTCGAGATCAGGCTGGTCGGTGACTTTTTCGATGACTGCTACCGCGCCGCGTTGGAGTTCACCGAAAACTCAGGCGCGCACATGGTGCCGCCGTTCGATCATAAGGACATCATCGAGGGGCAGGCGACCGTCGCCTACGAGATATCAGGCCAGATGCCGGGCGCCCGCATGCCGGACATTGTCATGCTGCCGGTCGGCGGCGGCGGTCTGGCCGCGGGCGTCACGCATTATTTCGCCGATCAGCGCCGCGACACGCGCTTCGTCTTCTGCGAGCCGGCCGGCGCGCCGAGCCTGCGCGAGAGCCTCACCGCCGGAAAGCGCATCAAGCTCGCCAAGGTCGACAATTTCGTCGATGGCGCGGCGGTGGCCGAGATCGGCCGTGAACCGTTGCGGCATCTCAGGGAATTTGCCACTGAGGCCGTGCGGCTGATCCCGGAAAACCGGCTCTGCGCGACCATGATCGAGATGCTGAACGTCGAAGGCGTGGTGCTGGAGCCAGCCGGCGCACTGGCGATCGACGCGCTCAAGGATTTCTCGAAAAAGGAGATCAGGGGCAAGACTATCGTGGCGGTGGTTTCGGGCGGGAATTTCGACTTCGAGCGGCTGCCGGATGTGAAGGAAAGGGCGCTGCGTTTCGAGGGGCTGAAGAAGTACTTCATCATCCGCTTTCCGCAGCGCCCGGGCGCGCTGCGCGATTTCCTCGAATTGCTCGGACCTGACGACGACATCGCCCGCTTCGAATATCTGAAAAAATCGGCGCGCAATTTCGGTTCGGTGCTGATCGGCATCGAAACCAAGGACCGCCGCAATTTCGAGCTGCTCAACGCGAATTTCGAGGCCGAGGGCGTCCAGTATCAGGACATCACCGACAACGAGACGCTGGCTGGCTTCATCATATGAGCGCCCGAATATGAGTGCCCCGAATATGAGTGCCCAAGCGAAAATCTTCGTAGTGTTGTTTTCCGGCATCAATGTCGGCGGCAACCGCATCGTCAGGATGGCCGAACTCCGGTCGTTCTTCGAGGAGCTCGGCTTTCGCGACGTCGCCACCTATGTGCAGAGCGGCAACGTCGTGTTTCGCTCGGCAAAGGGTGATGCCGCCACTCTGAGCAGACAGCTTGAAGCGGCCTTCGAGAAGAAATGGGGATTTTATTCGCGCATTATGGTGCGCGATCTCGGTTGGTTCGAGCGGCTGGCGGCGGAAAATCCCTACCCGGAGGTCGCCGGGGAGCCGACGAAACTTCACGCCTATGCGCTGGAGCGCGCGCCGACACCTGAGGAGACGGCCCGTCTTTCGGAGAAATGCACGGGTCCCGAACGGTTCGAGATCAGGGGCGACGTGCTTTATCTGCATGCACCGGAAGGTCTCGGCAAATCGGTGTTTGCCAATCTCATCCCGCGCACGCTGAAAGTGCCCGCCACCGCGCGCAACTGGCGCACGGTGCTGGCGCTGCTGGAGTTGGCTGGGAGAAGTGGCTGAACGTGGTCGCCTACGCTGCCGAAGCCCTCTTCCAATCGAACGCCAGCTCTTCGCGGAAAGCGAAGCGTTTGATGTGATCGGCGACGACCGTTTCCAGGCGCTCCAGCGAGCCGGCCTCGTCAGCAGCTACCGTGATGTGGAGCGCTGCCGCATCGGCGTCCAGAACCGTGTGGCCTAGCGTGAGATCGATTGTCCCGTGGTTCGGATCGAACTCGACGGGAAACTTGTGCGCCCAGTGCTTGCAGAGCTGCTGCAGATAGCGGCTCGCATGTCCGGTAGCGACATCGACATGGCTGGTCGGCATGAATGGATTTCTCCTGAAGCAAGCGCGCATCTTTTGGATGCGCCAATTTCGGAAGCAGGCGCGATGGCCGGACAGATAGGCGCGATCTTGAGAAACGCCATAAAATCTCAGCTAGGTCGTACCCGCTCTCGATCTTGTGATTGGCTACCAGCTTCCTGTGTTCGCCATCGACGCCCAGGGCTCGGCCTTGGCCTTTGCGGGGCCTTTCTGCAAAAGCTCGATCGAGATGCCGTCCGGCGATTTGATGAAGGCCATGTTGCCGTCGCGCGGCGGCCGGTTGATGGTGACGCCGTTGTCCATCAGTTGCTGGCAGGTGGCGTAGATGTCGTCGACCTCGTAGGCGAGGTGGCCGAAATTGCGACCGCCCTTGTAGTCTTCAGGATCCCAATTGTAGGTGAGCTCGATCAGCGGCGCCTTTTCGGCGATGCCGCTTTGCTCGTCTTCGGAAGCGGCGAGGAAGATCAGCGTGAAGCGCCCCTGTTCGTTTTCGTGGCGGCGCACTTCCTTGAGGCCAAGCTTGTTGCAGTAGAAATCGAGCGATGCATCGATGTCGGCGACACGGACCATGGTGTGCAGGTAGCGCATGTGATTTTCCTCGAAATGTTGCGTTGCGGCGGAACATAGGGGCCACCCGGCCAAAGGGCAATTGCCGATAGCCGGCCGCGCCGGCAAACAACAAATCCGGTATTCCTGCAAATCAACCGTGAAAAAAGGCACGTCAGGTCTTGCACAGACCGGAAGCGGCAGTGTTAATCTAACATCAAGAATCAGTTGCGGTATTCTTGGAAAAAGGGGGGCGTTCTTATGGGGGAAAAGGCCTCTTTCATGGGGCGGGACGGAACCGGTAACGACGCCTTGCGAAGGGACGAAAGCGGCGATGCCGCTGATCTTGTCGAGGTTGCGGGCGCCATCAAATGGTTCGATGTGGCCAAGGGTTACGGTTTCATTCTTCCCGATGACGGCTCTTCCGGCGATATTCTCCTCCATGTGACATGTCTTCGAAAGGACGGTTTCCAGACCGCCTTGGAAGGCGCGCGCGTCGTCTGCCTCGTCAAGCATGGTGAGCGCGGATTGCAGGCGTTCCGTGTGCTCTCCATGGATGTCACCACGGCGGTCCATCCCGCGGAAATGCAGGATCAGCGCACCCACGTCTCGGTGACGCCGGAAAGCGGCCTCGAGCGGGCGCTGGTGAAATGGTTCAACCGCACCAAGGGGTTCGGTTTCCTGACCCGGGGCGAAGGCACCGAGGACATTTTCGTCCATATGGAGACGCTGCGCCGCTACGGCATTACCGAGCTCAGGCCGGGGCAGGTCGTGCTGGTCCGCTTCGGGCGCGGCGACAAAGGCCTTATGGCTGCCGAAATTCACCCGGATATGGGTACCTTGCCGGTCTCGCACTAAGGTCCCGTCCCGATCGAATCGGGATGCGACCTGGTGCTTTTTGCTTGACCATGATCTTTTCCGAACTGCAGGTCAGCGCAGCAAAAACCGGGTTCCACTTTTTGGGATCATGGTCTAGGACGATGTCCGGCCGAGGATTTCGAATGACCCACAGGAACTGGCTGACAACGGGCGTCGTTTGCGCAGCGATCGCCTTTGTCGTCGCCACAGGCGCTTTCTTCCATTCGCAGCAACCGGCTTTGGCGGACAGTCGGGCGATGATCCTTGCCGTCGACCCGCAGCCGCTGGTCGCGGTGACGAAAGGCGGCGAACGCTCTTTCTCGATCGAAATCGCCGACACCTCCGCCGAGCGCGAGGCCGGCCTGATGTTTCGCGAGGAGATGGCCGACGACCATGGCATGCTGTTCGTGTTCGAGGAGCCTCGGGATGTCAGCTTCTGGATGAAGAACACGCCGATGCCACTCGACCTGATCTTCGTCGGTCAGGACGGCAAGGTCCGGGCGATCAAGCAAGGCGAGCCGCAATCCGAAGCGATGATCTCGCCCGGCGAGCCGGTTCGCTTCGTGCTCGAGCTCAAGGCGGGCACCGCCGCGAGGGGCGGCATCGAGGACGGCGATTTGTTGCGCCACCCGGCAATCGGCACTGCGCACAACTGAACGCGCAGGATCCGTCGCAGATGCAGTTTTTCTCCCATGACGGTTTTGACCTCGCCTTCCTCGATCGCCAGCCGGCATCGGGGCAGGGCGATCCGGTGCTCATGATCCATGGCTTTGCCTCGACCCACTACGTCAATTGGGTGTCGCCCGGTTGGTTCAAGGCGCTGAACGATGCCGGCTACCGCGCCATCGCCTTCGACAATCGCGGCCATGGTGCCTCGTCGAAGAGCTATGAAGAGGCCGATTACACGCCCGCAAAAATGGCTTCCGATGGGGCAGCGTTGCTGAATCATCTCGGCGTCGAACGCGCCCATGTCATGGGTTATTCGATGGGTGCGCGGGTGTCGGCGTTCCTGGCGCTTTCCGACCCTGACAAGGTGGCGACGCTGGTCTTCGGCGGTCTCGGCATCGGCATGATCGACGGCGTCGGCGATTGGGATCCGATCGCCGCCGCCCTTCTGGCCGAAGATCCCGATACCACCAGCCATCCGCGCGGCCGTTCGTTTCGCGCCTTCGCCGACCAGACCCGCAGCGACCGCCGCGCGCTGGCCGCCTGCATTGCCACCTCGCGGGAATTGCTGGCCGAGGCCGACATTGCGCGCATTGCCCAGCCGACATTGATTGCCGTCGGCACCAAGGACGACATCGGCGGTTCGCCCGACGAACTGGCCGCCTTGATGCCGAACGCCAAGGCTTTTCACATCGAGGGCCGCGACCACATGCTGGCCGTCGGCGACAAGACTTTCAAGCAGCGGGTGCTGGAGTTCTATGCCGAAAATCCGCTGTGAGCACAAAGCCGATCTGTAGTGATCCTTCGCGCCCCCCTCTGTCCTGCCAGAATCAACGGTTCCGCACCGCGGCAGCGCTCACGCCCCAAGCGCCTTGAGCGAGCGCGCCATGTTTTGCCGAGCCTGAGCCTCGAACCGCTGCCGGAATTCCTCGGTGTGAAAAATATGCGGACGGGCGAGGAAACTCTTCAGCACAGCACTGCGGCCGGCACGCCACATCGGCTCTTCCACCCAGCCATATTCGCGGCGAACCGCCTGTTCATAGGCGTCGAAGGCATCAGGCGTCGCACCCAGGATCGCCAGGTCCATGTCGAGGAACAGCGCTGCGTCGCGGGCGGCATTCTCGTCGCTAAAGCGCGGCAATTCATGCGTGGCGGTGGCGATGATCATCGCCGTGATGCGGCCGAGGCGCTGCGCATCCGTGCGGCCGGAGAGCTTTTTCTCGGCAAGGGCGGCACTTTTGGCTTCGTTGTCCTTGGCTCGGCTGTCATAGATGGCATCGTGGAACCAGATCGCCGCCTCGACCGCCTCGGGGTCGTGCAGGGATGCCCGATAGTGCCCGGCCAGCGCCAGCATCGCCTCGATATGGGCAAGGCTGTGATAGTGGCGGCCTTCGGCCCGGTAGAGCGCGGAAAGCTCGCGCTTCAGCGGCGCTTCGATCAAGGGTTCGTTTTCCATGGCCGCTTGAATTTCCGTGAACCAAATCCATTTGACAAAGCACTAAGGAAAATTGAGTTCAACCGTGCTATGATCTGGCTTATATGTGCGGCCGGAGAATAGGCAAGCTGCCAAGCCTGAGCCAGTAGATGGCCGGAGATCATTGATGAACAGCGTTACGATTGCCCGCCCCACCATGGTGAAGCCGATCGACCCGATCTGGCGCTCGATCCGCGACGAGGCGATGGAGGCGGTCAACCGCGATCCGCTGCTGGCGGCATTCCTCTATTCGACCATCCTCAACCAGGAAAGCCTGGAGGAAGCGGTCATCCATCGGCTGGCCGAGCGGCTCGCCCATCAGGATATCGGTTCCGATCTCATCCGCCAGACATTCAAGGCGATGGCAGCCGACGACAAGGACTGGGCGTCGACGGTGCGTGTCGACATCCAGGCCTATTACGACCGTGATCCGGCCTGCGACCGCTTCATCATGCCGGTGCTCTATTTCAAGGGTTTTCACGCCATCCAGACCCACCGGCTGGCGCATTGGCTGTGGAATCAAGGCCGTCAGGACTTCGCGCTCTACCTGCAGAGCCGGTCGTCCTCGGTGTTCCAGACCGACATCAACCCGGCCGCTCGCATCGGCAAAGGCATCTTCCTCGACCACGCCACCGGCCTCGTCGTCGGCCAGACGGCGGTGATCGAGGACGACGTGTCGATCTTGCACGGCGTGACGCTGGGCGGCACCGGCAAGGCCGGCGGCGACCGCCATCCCAAGATCCGCTACGGCGTGCTGATTGGCGCCGGCGCCAAGATCCTCGGCAATATCGAAGTCGGCCATTGCTCGAAGATCGCGGCGGGCTCGGTGGTGCTGTCGCCGGTGCCGCACAACAAGACGGTTGCCGGCGTGCCGGCCCGCGTCGTCGGCGAGACCGGCTGCGACCAGCCTTCGCGGCAGATGGATCAGCTTTTGCCGTCGCAGACGATGGACCACGTCGTCAGCTTCGATATCTGATTTCAAGTCCGCAGGGCGGGCAACCGAACTCCGTTTGCCGGCTCTGCCGCCTGTCGGTTCTCGCATATCCGGTCGGCTCGCCTTTACATCGCCATTGTCGACGTGCCAGAAGCGCGCTCAAACGAGCAAGACCGACGATCGGAGAAGACTGTTGAAGCCGGACGAAATCAGAAAGCTGGACGCCTATTTCAAGCGCGTCTTCCAGAACCCCAAGCTTGAAGTGAAGGCGCGGCCGCGCAAGGACGATTCGGCCGAGGTCTATGTCGGCGACGAATTCCTCGGCATCGTCTTCAAGGACGAGGACGACGGCGACTATAATTTCTCGATGGCGATCCTCGACATCGACCTGGCCTGAGCCGGGAGTTTGCGGTTGGCGGCAGGCACCCCGGGTTCGTCATCCCTGGGCGGAGAGGGGTTTTTGCCAATCTCCGCCGTTTGCGATTTTCCACCAAAGCGCGTCGCATAAATTCCTTTCAGACACAACGCGTTAGCGTCCGGTCCTCAGGAAACGCGTGGCCTCGGCGGCGATGGCTGCATCGAGCACCTGCCAGTCCGCCAGAAAGTCTTTGGGAAAACGGTAGGTGAGGCTGAGCTTGTCGCCGACCAGGATGTCGCGTTCGCAGGGCGCCAGCGATTGCGCAGCACTTGGGCCGCTCAGGCAGCGGGCCACGAACGGGTCCTTGCCCCGGCGGTTGCCGACCGCCAGCACCTCGTTGAGATAGCCTGATTTTTCGGTGAAGCCGTAGAGTGTGGTGCCGCCCGGGCCGGGCGTGCCGGGTTGGGCGATCAGGGCGCTGTAGATCGGCGTGAAGCGGCCGCTCATGTCGCGCGACATTATCTGCCGTTCGAGCGACAGGAAAATGATGTTCTTGCTCGATCCGGTGTTGTTGAAATCGTCCCGGGCAGCCTCGCTGTAGCCGTCCATCTCGGGATAGCGCAGATAGAGGTCGAGGCGCGAGGCGATGCCGTCGCGCCGGGCCTGGTCGAAGCGGACGACATTGGCCGGCACGGCGATGACGTTGTTGCCGATCACGACCTCGTGGGTTGTCGTGTCGTCGGTGTATCCGGCCATGGCGATCGAGCGGCCGAACCATTTGCCGCCAAGGCTGATCGCCACCGAAAGCACTGCCAGCGCCGCGAACACGTAGAACACCCGCCTCATCAGCTTGGAATCGACGACGGTGAGTTGCGGGCCGTTGGCGGTGGCTGCCTGCTTCATCGCGATCCCCTGTATCGGCCGCCTGTCCCAAGATGTCCCCTTGGGTGTTCCCCTTTGGGTGTCCTCAAGCGGCACATGTGGCGCGGCACGGCTCTTGCAACGCGCCTGTCGACACGACTGTGCGATTTCATGGTAAATGGAAGGTAAAGATGGGTCCGGTCGAACACACTCTCTTCGGTTTTATGGTTGGGCTGACGGCGTGCGGCCTGGTTGGATCGGCAATGGAGCTGGTATCAGGCCGCCGGCTTGCCTTCGTCGAGCCTTATGTGTCGCCAAAGCATATGCTGCGCTCGTTGGTCGCGACGGCATGCGCCGGGCCCCTGATGTTTGCCAACGACGCCCTGGACGCCTGGCGGGAAGGCCGCATTTCGGCACTGGCGCTGATCTCCTGCGGCTGCACTGCGACGATCTGGGCGTTGGCTTTGGGCATAGCGCTGATCGATATATTGCATCCCGGGCCGGCACGCTTTTAGGCTCTGCGAACGTTTAGTGCATGTCGCGCAAAAGCATGCCCCTGGGCTTGACCCAAGGGTGTGCAGCGGTTTTGCGATGACGACATGCAAAGCTTAGTGTGAGACGATTCGGAGGCGAAAAATGCCGCTCTATGCGATCGACGGAAAGGCCCCCGGCTTCGAGGACGCGGACAGCAACTGGATCGCGCCCGACGCCACCCTGATCGGCGATATCAGGGTCGGCCGCAACGCCGGCTTCTGGTTCGGCGTCGTCATCCGCGGCGACAACGAGCCGATCGTCATCGGCGCCGACACCAATGTGCAGGAACACACGGTCATGCACACCGATGTCGGTTTTCCCCTGACCATCGGGCAAGGCTGCACGATCGGCCACCGCGCCTTGTTGCATGGCTGCACGATCGGCGACAACAGCCTGATCGGCATGGGCGCCATCGTGCTGAACGGCGCGAAAATCGGCAAGAATTCGCTGGTCGGCGCCGGCGCGCTGGTCACTGAGGGCAAGGAATTCCCCGACAATTCGCTGATTATCGGCTCGCCCGCTCGTTTGGTGCGAGCGCTGGACGATGCTGCGGTTGCCGGGCTGCGCGCTTCGGCCGCGCATTATGTGGCCAACGGCAAATGCTTCAAGGCGGGACTGAAGAAGGCCTGAGGCCAGCCTTCGGCTATATGGTTCACCGGCATCGTCGCCCAACTCACCGTCCATTGGGGCCGCGCCTGATCATCGCATCGCGCAAAAACGAAGCGCCGGCTTCAAAGCCGGCATTGTCGGCGTCCTCGAGGGCTGTCGTATAGTCGTCGATGCGGGTTTCGAGCGATGGGTTGGCGCCCGCCGCCAACAGCAGGCGGATGGCATCGACGCTACGGATGGCGACCGCATAGTGAAGCGGCGTCCAGTCGTTTACGCCCCGCATGTTGAGGTCTGCGCCACCATCGATCAGGATTCGGACGATTTCCAGTCTGTCAGCCCGGTCGGTGGACAGTGCCGCAATGATTGCCGGAAAACCGCCATGGTGGTGATAGTTCGGGTCCGAGCCCGCATCCAGTAAGGTCGAGATGAAAGCAGTGGGGCTCCAATAGATCGCATATTCCAGTGGATGCCCAAGGCCGAGTTCAAAAGGCATCTGCTCGTCGAACCAGCAGGGTGAGCCGCCGAGGGCCACACCGAGGGCCTCGAAGTCGCCCGCCTTGAACGCGTCGTCGATGGCCTTGAACAGGCGGTGGCGCTCGCATCGATCTTCCGGGATTTCCAACATCGCAGCGATCCGGAGGTTGAATTGATGGTTCATACTGCATCGGTCAATTGCCCTTGGAAAGCTGGCTCTAGCCAAGAGTTTCTGGCTCTGTTCCGACGTCCGTAGCGGCCGTGGCCTTCCGATGGATCGTCTGACGCTGCATCATTTCAACAAGTGGTGACACGCGAGCGGATGCCATTTCCAGGCCGTTATTCGCTTTCGGACGTGCCGCTGGTACGTGGCCGGCGATAGCACTTTACCCATTCGATGCCGGGTTTGATTGCAAAACTTGCACGCCGCAACAAGGTTCTCTGGTCTGTCCTCGCCGCCGTCCATCCGGGGTTTCAGATGTTCCGCGGTGCAGCGGAAGCGGTTGAGCGATCTTACAGGGAGATGATAACGCTCTGAAAACAGCGTCGGGTCTCCATCCCACATCTGAAAACCGCAGTAGAAGCATCGCCAATTTTGCTTCTTGGCCTGCACGGTTCGGAGTTTTGTTAGTTTGTTTGAATTGTTCATTTGACACATCCTTTTGCTTCATCAACATGAAGCGGATGTGCAGCAACCTGTAAGCGATTGCCCCTTATTCAGGAGGGATAGCCCTCGCACTAGACGGCACCCGTAAGAGTGCCACTCCGCAGTATTACAGCGGTAGATGCCGAATTTGAGATCGGCATCCATACAGTCACCAATGACGGCTCCCAGACGAACTAGAGAACGTCTCCACAATTCTTTCAATACGTCAAAATGTGGCGACGCTCAAGTCGAGTTCTCCTATCGGGGCTTCCGGTCTCCCCCGAAAGGTGGAGCCGGCCCGGGG
>NZ_RZTI01000008.1:72863-96557 GCF_003997275.1 Mesorhizobium sp. M6A.T.Ce.TU.002.03.1.1 | reverse complement strand
GGACCACCGCGTGGAACGCGATCCGCGCCGCCGATGTCGGGCCGGGGTCGGTCGTCGTCCTGCTCGGCACTGGCGGTGTCTCGATCCTGACCCTGCAGCTTGCCAAGGCGGCCGGCGCCACCGTCGTCATCACCTCGTCGTCGGACGACAAGCTGGAGCGCGCCAAGGCACTCGGCGCCGATCATCTGATCAACTACCGCACGACGCCGGACTGGGACGCCAAAGTGCTCGAATTGACCGACGGCATCGGCGCCGACCTGATCGTCGAGACCGGCGGATCGGCCACCTTCGCCCGCTCGATCAACGCCGCCGCTTCGGGCGGCACGGTGTTCACCATCGGCTTCGTCACCGGCACCGAGGCCACCGCAAACCTGCTGCCGATCATCGTCAAGGCGCTCAAGGTGGTGGGCAACAATACCGGTTCGGTATCCGACCTGCGCGACGCCGCCCGCGCCATCGCCGCTGCCCGTATCGAGCCGGTCATCGACAGGGTGTACAGCCAGGACCAGGCAGCCGAAGCCTACGCACACATGGCGGCCGGCGGCAGGCATTTCGGCAAGCTTGCCTTCACACTGTCGTGGTGAGTCTGGACAGGGCGCCGTAGTTGAAGCTGCCAATCTCCCCACGACGGGGAGATCGACAACTTCACGGCCTCCGCTAAATCAGCTTCTCCAGCGTGATCGGCAGATCCCGCACCCGTTTGCCGGTGGCGTGGAACACCGCGTTGGCGATCGCAGGCGCAACGCCGACGATGCCCAGTTCGCCAACGCCCTTGCCACCGAGCAGCGAGGAATGCAGGTCGGGGATGCCGACCGAGATCACCTCGATGTCGGGGATGTCGGCATTGGTCGCGATGAGATAGTCGGCCAGATTGTTGTTGACGATGCGGCCATGGCGGCGGTCCACGATGCCTTCTTCCAGCAACGCCTGGCCGATGCCCATGATGATGCCGCCCTTCCATTGGCTTTCGGCGAGCTTGGGATTGTAGAGCCGGCCTGAATCCAGCGCCGACACCACACGCGACACGCGGACCGTGCCAAAGTCCTCGTCGACGCGCACCTCGATGAAATGCGCGCACCAGCTGTGGCGGGAATAGTCGCCCTCGGTATGCGGCAGCGCCATCGTTATGGTCGTATTGTTCTTGTAGCGATCCTCCGCCGTCCAAGTGGCCGGCGTGGTATCGCCCATCGCCTCGATCTGCTCGCGTCCGACGCTGCCGAGCAGCTCGGCGATCGAGACATCCGGACCGTCGCCGCGCGGTGACCTTATGCGGCCCTCACTGACGACCAGCGTGTTGGCCTGCAGCGCATGGAACGGCGAATTGGGATCGCTGATCGCCAGCCCGACCAGCTCATCGAGCGCGGCAGTCGCCGCCTTGTGCACGGCGCCGGTCATCACGCCGGCAAGCCGCGACCCGCCGGTGACGCCGGCGCGGGCGTAGCGGGAGTCACCCAGCTTCACCACGACGTTCTCAGCCGGCACGCCCACCACTTCGGCGGCAGTCTGCGCCAGGATCGTATAGGTGCCCTGCCCCATGTCGATGCTCGAGCTTTCGACCTCGACCGAGCCGTCGGTGAGGATGCGCACCATCGCCTCGCCATAGGCGCGCCGCACCGGATAGGTGCCGGCGGCAACGCCCCAGCCGATCAGCTGATTGCCGTCGCGCATCGAGCGCGGCTCGCGTGGACGCTTCGACCAGCCGAAGGCTGCCGCGCCAACCGCGAAGGCCTCCCGCAACTGCCGCGTCGACCACGGCTTCTTCACCTCCGGATCCTGCTCGGCATAGTTCCTGAGCCGGATTTCCAGCGGATCGATGCCGACCTCATAGGCGAGCTCGTCGATCGCGCTTTCGATGCCGAAGGCGCTCGGGTTCTCGCCCGGCGCACGCAACGCACCCGGCACCACGGTGTTCACCCGCACGACATTCTGCCGCGACGAGAAATTCGGCGTCGCATACATGATCGAAGTGACCGAGCCGAGCGGCTCGACCCACATGCCGTCGACCGACGTCTCGTTGACGCCGCGATGCACGATCGACTGGATCCGTCCCTCTGCGTCGGCACCGAGCGCCACCGTCTGGCGCGTTGCCGCCCGTCCGCCATAGGCGGTGAAGGTCTGCGGCCTGGTGACCGCGAGCTTCACCGGCCGTCCCAGCATTTTCGCGGCCATCGCCGCCACCGCGCCGTAGCCGTAGGCGAACGCCTTGGAGCCGAAGCCACCGCCGATATAGGGCGAGACCAGGCGCACATTCTCGAACGGCACGCCGAACCATTCGGCATAGGTCCGCGCCATGCCGTCGAGCCATTGGCTGGGCTCCCACACCGTCAGCCGGTCGCCTTGCCAATGCGCGATCAGGCCATGCGGCTCCATCGGCGCCTGGTATTCGCGCGGCGTGTTGTAGGCGGCGCAGATGCGCACCGGGGCGGCGGTGAAAGCCGCTCGTGCATCGCCCCATTCCTTGGTCATCGTGTCGACCGGAATGCCGTCGCCGGCCTTTGGATCGTCGAGATCAACGATGGCCGGCGTCTCGTCATAGCTGACCTTGACCAGCGCCGCGGCCGCGACCGCCTGCTCGAAACTCTCGGCAACCACCGCCGCGACATGCTGGCCGCTGAAGGTGATGTCGCGCGCCAGCGGGCAATAGGGAACATCCGGCGGCGGCGTGCCCAGCCAGTCCGTCGCGGTGTTGAGGCGCAACACATTGTCCGGCGTCAGCACCAGAAGCACGCCGGGTGCGCTTTCAGCGGCGGCGGTGTCGATCGACCGCACCTTGCCGGCCGCAATCGTGCTCTCGACGAGAACGGCGTGGCTGAGCCCTTCGAGCTGCTGCTCGACCGCGTATTTTGCGGCACCGGTGATCTTGGCCGGGCCATCGACGCGCGACAGCCGCCCGCCCACTGCCTCTGCAAAGATGGCGCCGTCCGATGCGTCGCCCCTCTTCGATTCACTTTGTCGGGTTCTGATCTCGTGAACGGTCATGCCGTTTCTCCAACTTTAAGGATGGCGCGGGCGACGACGCGCGGCGCCAGTTCGATCTTGTAATGGTTGGCGCCGTGGTCGACGGCGCCCTCGATGGCGAGCAGGCTGGCTTGCTTGACGATATCAGCCTCCAGCAACTTGCCTTTCAGCGCCTCTTCCACGGCGCGTGCCCGCCACGGCTTGGTGGCGACACCGCCAAGCGCCACACGCAGGTCACGGATCGTCCTTCCGTCAGCCTCGAACTCGATGCCGACGGCGGCACTTGCGGCGGCAAACTCATAAGATTGCCGGTCGCGGACTTTCAGATAGGTCGAACGTCCCGCAGCGGCGGAAGCAGGAATGCTGATCGCGGTGATCACCTCGCCTGGCTCGATCGCATGCTCTCTGTGGGGCGTAGCGCCCGGCAGGAGAAAAAAGTCGTCGGCCGCGACCTGGCGGTCGCCGAGATGGACTGTTGCGTCGAAGGCGACCAGCGCCGTCGCCAGATCGCCCGGATAGGTGGCGATGCAGGCCTCGCTGGTGCCGAGCACGGCATGGCCGCGGGTGACGCCGCCGATCGCCGAGCAGCCGCTGCCGGGCGTGCGCTTGTTGCAGGCGGGAAAATTCGCCGGATCGCGGAAATACGGGCAACGCGTGCGCTGCATCAGATTGCCGCCGATGGTTGCCATATTGCGGAGCTGCGCCGAGGCCGCCTGCCACAGCGCTTCCGAGACGGCGGGGAACCGGCTTTTTATCTCGGCATGGTCGGCGACGCTGCTCATCCTGGCCAGCGCGCCGATGGTGACGCCCCGGTCATCGACCGTGATCGTATCCAGTCCCTTGAGATGGCTGATGTCGACCACGGTTTCGGGTTCGGTGACGCCGCATTTGGCGAGATCGATGAGGGTGGTGCCGCCGGCGAGCAGCATGGCGCCGGGCAGCGCCGCCGCCTGGCATGCCGCATCGACGGAATTGGCGCGCAGATACGAAAAATCCCTCATGACGCGGTCTCCATGGATGACGCAACCTCCAGTGCCGCCTGGCGCACGGCGGCGACGATGTGCGGATAGGCGCCGCAGCGACAGAGATTGCCGGCCATGTATTCGCGGATCTCGTCATCCGAGCCGGCATGGCCTTCGCGGATGCAGGCGACCGCCGACATGATCTGTCCCGGCGTGCAGTAGCCGCACTGGAAGGCGTCCTGTTCGAGGAAGGCGGCCTGGACCGCGTGCAGCGTGCCGTCGCCGTCAGCAAGCCCTTCGATTGATGTGACCGCCCTGCCCTGGGCCTGGGCGGCAAGCGTCAGGCAGGCCAGCACGCGCTGGCCGTCGATATGCACGGTGCAGGCGCCGCACTGGCCCTGGTCGCAGCCTTTTTTGGTCCCGGTCAAGCCGAGATGATCGCGCAAGGCGTCGAGCAGCGTGACGCGCGGCTCGACCTCCAGTTCATGGCGATGTCCGTTGATTTGAAGTTGGATGGGAATTCGGGTTTTGCTTGTCATGGGGCGTCTGGCTCCAGTTGCTTGACGCGGTGCGGCAAGGGCACCAAGGGACGGCGAGGCGGTGGTGAGGGCTAATCTCCCCCCTTGAGGGGGAGATGGCCGGCAGGCCAGAGGGGGTCGTCTCGCGTAATGCGCCAACCTCCAACGTGAGAAGGGAGGAGGCCGCGCCCGGTCGAACCGACCCCCTCTGTCGCCTTCGGCGACATCTCCCCCTCAAGGGGGGAGATCACGCTCTCGCCGGCTTGCAGGCTTTCAACACGTGACATACGCGTTCCCCTGATTATATGATAAAGGTGCTCCACTAAAACGGAGGCGCCTCCGTTTATTACGTGGGGGCTGAACCCGTCGGGTTCAAGCCCCGTATTTGCAGTGGAGAAAAAATTGGCTTCGAAGCCGCCCGCAACCGCCAAAGAAAAGCCCGACGCGACAGCGACAAAACCGTTGCGCGCCGATGCGCAGCGCAACCGCGACGCGCTGGTCGAGGTCGCAGTGGTAGCCTTTGCCGCACATGGCGTCGATGCCTCGCTGGAAGAGATCGCGCGCCAGGCCGGCGTCGGCATCGGCACGCTCTACCGGCATTTTCCGACGCGCGAGCACCTGGTCGAGGTGGTCTACCGGCGCGAGGTGGAAAGCCTGTGCCACGCCGCCGACGAGCTTGCCCTTCACCATCCGCCTGATATCGCGCTGGAACAATGGATGCAGCGCTTCGTCGACTACATCGCCACCAAGCGCGGCCTGGCGACCAGCCTGCGCATCCTGCTCAACACCAATTCAACCCTGTTCTCGGACATGTCCGGCCGGGTGTCACTCGCCTTGCGCCAGCTGATCGAAGCGGCGGTGGCCGACGGCTCGATCCGCGGCGACGTCGACGCTTCCGACGTGCTGCACGCGCTGGGCGGCATCTATTCGGCGCCCGACACCGACGACTGGCGCGACCGCTCGCGTCGGCTGGTATCGCTGCTGATGGATGGGCTGAGGTTTGGGGCGGGCAGGTCGGCGAAGGATAGCGGGTGAAGGCTGGGCCGCCGAAAGCGCGGCGCTGGGACGAAGTCCGCTTTGCGCCGGCAGCTGCCTCACCCAAGGACTATAAATACTCGCGGACAAACATGCCCGCGCTCTGAAGAGCGCGCCTACCGGCACTCAACCCCGCATTCCAAACCGGCCAAGCGTGAATCATATGCGGCCAAATTTCGAGACGTGCTTTGACGTCAGCCGCGCCAGTGGCTTCCGCGAGCCGAGTTGCGTCCGACAACAGCGTCTCGGCCGAACCGACTTGTATCAGCATTGGTGGAAATCCGCTCAGATCGGCGAACAACGGCGAGATCAGGGGATCGCGCCGACCAACGCCATAGGGAACATAGGCGGTTGCCAGTTCCTCCAAATACGCCCGGTGGATGATAGGGTCGATCGCGTCCTTAGTTGATAGTGTCGCGCCGGACATCGAAAGGTCCGTCCAGGGCGAAACCAGCCAAAGACATCGCGGCAGCCGCTCCCCTGCCGCGCGCAATATACCGGCCAAGCACAGGGTGAGGTTGCCGCCCGCACTGTCTCCGCCGATCACGATGCGATCCGGCGCGATCCCTTGCCGGCTCAGAAAGCGCCATGCGGTGAGTGCATCTTCATGTTGCGCTGGGAAAGGATGTTCCGGTGCGCGCCGATAATCGATCGCGAGGGTGCGCATTCCCATTGCTCGACCTGCCTCGGTCACCATTCGACGGTGACTTTTGAGCGAGCCTGAGCAGTAGCCACCACCGTGGAAAAAGAGCAGAACCTTATCCCTGTCGCTCTCAGGCGCTAGGGACCACTCTCCCTCGAGGCCATCGAAAACCGCATCCTCGCATCGGATGTCGTCCGCAATCGGCCACACCGAACCAACCTCGTCGAGCCGTGCCCGGCGTTCGTCCCAGCTCATCGGTCGCGGCTTTGACGTCAACAACCTGCGGACGGCGTTGATCTCCGTCAGATCGAGGTGTTCGTCCACATCGCTCATTTTGCTTCCCTAGCCTCATCAAGCGTAGAAAACCGGCGGACGGCAGCAGCCATACGCATCCAACAAAGCGCCAATGCCAGCGCTGGAAATTTTTCGTTACAATTGAATACATGGGACGACAGTTCGCCCGCAAACCCGCTCGTCGTCTTTTAGCACTGACCCACCTTTTAGCACTGACCACCCCCGCACATGGTCGAATATTTCCATCTGATACTCGGCCGCTTCGGTCACAAAGCTGTCGTTCAAGATGAAACATGGTACTCGGGCGGCGCGCGAGAGGCTGGTGTTCGAAAGCGACGCCTAAGGGGCCTAATCGAAACGCCAGCCTGTCGCCTTGCGCGGACGGCCGATGCGGTTCGCCGAAGGCATTATCGGGTCGAGGCTCGGATCGTCGATATTGCCGAAAAAGGGCAAGCCATACCGTACAGCCGGGGATGTGCAGGTGCTGCCCCTTGATCAATTTCATTCCAAGCTGCCCTTCACGCAGCCTGGATGGGCTCTACCTACATCTTGGTTCCAAATACTGGAGGACAGCACAATGAAGCACGTTCTCGCATTTGCATTCTTCATTGGCGCCGGATCGCTGTTTGCCACGGCAGCCTATGCCGAACCGCCGGACCATGCCCGCAACGATGACGCATCGCTCCATCCCGGTCATCAAGGGCACCTCTCGAGCGGCCGCGAATACCCAGGAAGACCTGCCACTGAGTTCCACGAGAGCCTAGAGGCGGAAGGAGAGCCGAGCTTTCCGACCGGTCCGGGTGGGTGGGCCGAGCAACAGAGCGACGGCGCCAACGCCCAGCGTAGCAGCACCGACGCAACGGCCGAGGGCAGGTAAACACAGGTCCCGACGGGTAAATCGACAATGGCCGGTGCATGCACCGGCCATGATCCAGATCGCGGGAGAGCAGGAAGAAAATGACTGCGGCATGGATCGCAGGTCCATGAGGCCTAAACGGTGCTGATCGTTGATCGTGCGAAGATGATCGATGACCGGCTGACAGTCGTGCATGAGAGCCGCGCGCTTGCCGCGCCGAGATGACATCCTCAAGCTCGCCTGAATGCGGCTGCTGCCGTTATTCGATGCCTCTTGGCGTTTCGGTCTAAGAGACTGAGATCCGCCTTCCAGCTGACTTCCCGCGCCGATTAATAGGTCAATCGGAAAGAGCGCCGAGCGCCATTGCCCGACGTTGGCAGTCAGCGTCGCGGGTGTCGCGATCCGCCGCGTCACTCGCAAGACCTTCCTGCGGCAGTGCCAATGGCTTTCCCAGACTGCAAAGGTATAGTGCTCGAAACTGGCGGGGTGGTGTGATGTCGACCATACTTGTGACTGGGGCAACAGGTGGGATCGGGCAAGCAATCTGCGAGCGCCTTGCGGCCAGTGGCACTCGGCTGATGCTAGCGGCCCGTAATCAGGTGCGACTTGAGTCGCTGGTTTCGAGCCTGCCTGCACCAGCCGACGGTTCGCATGAGGCCATACCGGTTGATATGGCATCCGATGCCGCATTGGTCGAGTTCGATCGACACCTCGCCACCTCCGCCCTGAAGCTTGATGGGGTGGTTCTTATGCCGCCCCAACCGCATTCGTCCGCTGACCCTATGCCCGAGCCAGAGGTCTGGCGAACACTGTTTCAGACAAGCTTCATTGGGCCGTTGTCCCTGTTGAAGTCGGCTATCGCTCGGATGGAACCGGCCCCCGAAGCAAGCCGTCGCTGCAAGGTCGTGATCATTTCCGGCATTTCTTCGGCTCAGGTTCTTAGCCACTATGCAACCGCCAACGTCATCCGCACCGCTTGGCTTGGAGAAGCGAAGACGCTTGCCTTTGCGCTGGGCGAAAGAGGTATTCATGTGAACACTCTTTCACTCGGCGGCACGCTGTCGCCCTGGTATCGGGATGCGATTGGCAGGCGTGCGCTAGATGCCGGCGTGACCTTTGAACAAAGGATTGCGGTCGAGACCGACAATATCCCACTCAAAAAGTATGGGACGCCGTCTGAAGTTGCCGTCGTCGTCGAGGGCCTATTGTCGCCCCTCACTGATCACATGACAGGTTTGAACATCCTACACGATGGCGGCTTCACGCGGGCGTATTGAGGACGCCCTCAGCGCGATTGCGGGCTGACCTTCCATCTTGTCCGTGGTTGCCTGATCTGCCGTTTATTTGTCGTGCAACGTTCCCCTTTCACCGATTGCTGACGTTGAGCGCAACGGAGCTGAAGGTCGTTTTGGGGTCATTTTCCGGATGTTGACGCCCCTATGAACATGTAGGTGTTGAGGCCGAATGGTATTAGTCTGCGCGGTCTGGGGCTTCAGGGACGCGGCAAAGGGATGGATTTCAACTCAGGCCAAGGCTATTTCCTCATCGGCGGCCTCATCCTGGTCGGAGCCGGGCTCCTGATCCTTTCGCTGATCGTGAATGTTCGTGTGGCGCACAATGTGCGCCACGACATACGCCATCGTGAAAAGCTGCTGGAATATTATCGCAACATCTTTTCCCAGCTCGGCGTCATCCTGATCGGCATTGGCGTTTCCCTGTTCATCTTCTTTTTTCAGCAGAATTATCAGGACCAGCGCAAACGCGAAACGGAACTCCAGCTGGTTCTCGCCAAACTGGCCGCGCGCATTGCTCGCGGCGCCGCCGTGGTCGAATACCTCGGCGAATTCGATGCGCTGCTGGACGATGGCGGGCCCTACGTCAGCCCGGAACTCGGTGGAACGAACACCGCGATCAGCGCACACGGGGCGGAACTCGGCAAGCAGGTCGCCAGTATCTTTTTGGTTGAGCGCGACGTTGAGGTTCAAGCGTTCGAGATCCTGAATTTGTCGCGCGATTTCGAAGCATCGTTCGTCGTCAACGAACTTGATCCCTCGCTGTGGTTCAACATCGTCCGGGATGAGAGCGAGATCAAATATGCCACCACGCAGCTCGCCCTCGACTACAAGGACCTGCAGGATGCGATCGGCGGAGACTCAATCGCGGTTGCGATCGCAAATCCTGGAAAGGAGGCAAAGATCAAGCAGGAGGTGCTCGACATCTTTTATGATGCCGACCTCTTGCGCCAGCGCAGCAGGAGACTTCTCGGCCGTGCGTGCTGGCTTTTCAGCGAGGGGCGGAACTTCGTCAACCTTGGACCGGTCAACGAGATCGAAGCCGATGCCAAGTCGCACCAGGAGTGGATCGACCGGTCGAAACCCTTCCTGACGCAGTTGAAATCGGGAAGCGGCGATTGCTTCAAATTGCTCCAGTTCGGCCCGGCGTCCTGAGTTGAGACCAGCGGTCATTCTCCACCGAACATCGATAACCATTGGAGCCCGAGAAAATGATCTCATCCGGATACTGCCGACTTATGGCCCGTTACAACACTTGGCAGAATACCTCTTTGGTAACCGCCGCTGATGGGCTCACGAATGTGGATCGCTGGAAGGATCGAGGTGCGTTCTTCCAATCGATCGCAGCTACGTTGAACCATCTTTATTGGGCTGATGCCCTGATTCTACAGCGAATAAAGGGGAACGAGCGCCCAGAGGAAATCATCAAGCACTCCCTCACAAGCCCATCGGATTGGGATGACTTCCAGACGCTTCGTTTGCAACGGAACGAGGAAATCGAAGAGTGGGCAGCACGATTGCTCGACGCGGACCTCAACGGGATGGTTGTTTGGTATCCTGGGGGAGGTTCAACGCGGATCGAGAAGCCAAGGCTCTCTGTGTTGTTGAACTCTTCAACCATCAGACCCAACACCGGGGTCAGGTCCACGCGATGTTAACAGCAGCGGGTGCAGAACCAGAGCCAACTGACCTTTCGATGCTGGCATAGCTTGTCCGCTATGGGCTGATTGCGGGCGAGTGCTTTGTCGCGAAACTCCCGATTAAAACGACAGTTCTGCACCCGACTTCTGCGACAGATATGATCCATGACGACGGCCACCTGCAAGGTCAGCTTTCAGAGCCGTCACTTCCTGACATGAACGGCCGAGATGGGATCGAACTCGGTCGTTCAGATTGATCGGGTTTTGACCCTAATCTCCCACGCGCCGCAGTGTGCCGAGATGATTGTCGTCGAGAAACTCTATGGTCATGGCCGACGCCTTGCCGTCGGGGCCGACGACAAAGCCTACGCCGGCGGGCCTGTCCGGCGTCTCGGCGTCCGGGAAGGTCAGGAAGAGGTCGCCGTCGAAATGCTTCAATGAATAGGACCGGGCGCCGGCTGGCCCGACCTTGAGCACAAGAGCGTCTCCCGCACTCGACACGACCGCATCGCCGATGAAGTCGTTGGAATAACGGCCTGCATAGGCGCTGGCCGGTCCGGCTGGCCTTGCCGGAGACGGTGGCGCGGCATAGGTGGCCTTGGCCCTCGCGACCGCCGGGCCGAACAGGCTCGCATAGGTGTCATCCCATGCCTTGACCCAATCCTTCTCGACCGTTCCGTCAAAGGCGAGATCGGCGAAGCTGTCGGACAGCCCTTCCGGCACGCCTGTCGAAAAGGCATTGGCGACGATGACGATGCCAAGCTTCTCCTCCGGAAAAAGTGTCACCAGGGTGCGGGCGCCGACGCTGAAGGCGCCGGCATGGCCCCAGCTCAGGCCATGCCGGCCGAATTCGACATTCCAGCCGAGGCCGTAGAAGGACGTGCCGCCTGAGACGGGGTTCTTGCCGCGGGCCATCAGGGGAACATGCGTCTGGTCCAGCGCGTCGGCTTTAATGAGTGTCTCACCGGCATAGACCCCATTGCCGAGCACGAGGCGCACCCATTGCGAGAGATCGCGTGCCGTGGAGCTGACGCCGCCTGCGGGCGCCTGCGCATCCGGGTCGCGCTTTACCTTCGCGGTCCAGACGCCGTCGATCTTGACGTGGAGCGCGGCGCGATTGGCGTGCTTGATGAAGTCCGCATGACGGGAGCTGGTCGAGGCCATTCCAAGCGGTCGGTAGAGCTTCTCCTCGGCGATCTCCTCCCAAGGCTTGCCCGTTGGCTTCGCGGCCGCGACGGCACCCTCGGTCAGTCCGAAATTGCTGTAGGAGTAGCCGGCACGAAAGCTCGACGATGGTGACACGAACCGCAGACGACGCAGGATCTCCGCGCGGTCGTAGCCAATGTCCTCGAGGTCGTCGCCGGCGGTGCCGGGAAGTCCGCTGCGGTGGGCGAACAGGTCGCGGACCGTGAGCTCACTGGTCGGATAGGGCTCGGCGAGCCGGAAGGCCGGATCGAGATCGGCGATCTTCGCATCCCAGGAAACGATTTCCCCGCTGACCAGCGCCGCCACTATCGTTGCGGAGACCGGCTTGGAGAGGGAGGCGATCTGGAACACCGTGTCGGCGTCGACGGCCTCCGGCTTGCCGGCCTCGCGATGCCCGAACCCCTTGAGGAAGACCACCTTGTCGCCGTGGACGACCCCGATGGCGAGACCAGGCACCCCACCATCCGCGACGACGCCTTCGGCAAGCGCCTCGAGCTTCGACAGGGCTGCCGCGATCCGGTCTGGCGTAATGGTGTCGGCCGACGCCGCATGCGGCGAAAGCATCATGACGGCGATGAAGGCCCACATCCCCCAACGGCGGAGAGTCCGATCCGGTCGCACGCTCCAGCTCCTCCCCTGCATTCACCGTTCATAGTACAGGCCCGCGCAGGAAAGGCCAACACTCAGGATGATCCAATGTGGCAAAGCTCCGCGATGGTCCGGATTGTGTCACGACCGGACCTTTGCCGGCGCGAAGCTCGCCCCGAGCCTTTGCGGTCGTTCAGTTTCAACGGCAGGTTTCGCTCCTGATGGACGGCCTGCGCCTCGGCGCTGCGAAGTCTGCGAAGACCGGCTGAGTTAGCCAATTCCATAGACCAGGCTCACGCGCCCATCCGAAAGCTGCCCGACCTTCCGCAATTCGAGCCCACGACGATTTTGCGTCGTCGCAAACAGCGCCTTCCCGTCGCCGACGAGCAGCGGATAGACGATCAGCCGGAGCTCATCCACCAGCCCGGCATCAATGAGGCTCGCCGCAATTTGGGCGCCGCCCATGAGATAGATGTCCTTGCCGGGCTGCTGCTTGAGGGCAGCGATGTCGTCGAAGGTGCGCACGAAGCGCGTCTTCGGCCAAAGCGCCGAAGTCATCGTGTTCGACAGCACATAATGCGGGGTCCGTTCGGCAAAGCGGGCCCATTCGAGCTCGGCCGGCGTCGGCAATTTGCCGGTCATCGGCAGCGGCGTGTCCGGCTCGTTCTGTATCGCGGTCCAATAGCGCTCGTAGCCGGCATACATGGCGCTACCGAGCAGGCAGGCGTCGATTTGCGGCATCAGGCCGTATTCCTCCGACCATGCGTCGACCCAATCCGCGTATCCCTCGGGTCCCTCCATCTTGCCGTCGAGGGAAATCTTCATTCCGGTGATCAATTTGCGCATGACTTCCTCCATCGGGCTTGCGAAATGCAAGCACGTCTCATCGTCGGTTCGTTGCTGGTGTGCGAGCTTTCCAGGGGCGGATGCCGGTAGAGGCTCGGCGGTGACTTCAGGGCTGGCCGACGCGATCGTGTCAGGCCGGCAGGCGGCGGTCGTATTCTTCGCGCAGGCGGCTCCAGCCATCCCAAAACGAGGTCGGCGTCTTGCCCGCGAGGCGGGCGGCCAGCATGTCGAGGTGCATGTGCCAGCCGGCGGTGACGTTGAGCTGGGTTGCGCGTTCCGGCAGCCGGCGATGGATGACGGTGAGCAGCACATCATTGCCCTCCGGCTCCAGCAAGAAGGAAACCCCGCCGGTGTTTCCCCAGGTGATCGCGAGCTTGCGCGGCGCATCGAGTTCGGTAATGCGGCCCTCCATCCGATGCTCTTCGGGAAAACCTGCGGGGCGCTGGCCAGGCGGATCGGTCAGCTCGTCGTTACGCCAGACGAGCTCGAACGACGTGCCGGCCTTCATTTCCATCTGGCCCGCAGCCATCCACTGCCGACGCAAGTCACTCTCGGTGAGATAAGCCCAGACGCGCTCGATGGGACCGGGCAAAAGGCGTTGAATGGTGAACGTGGCGGGCTCGGTCAGCTCGCCATAGGCTTCGATGCTTTTCATCTGGTTCACTGGTCGTCTCCTTCTTTTGAGTTGGGCGATTTCTTGGAACGATCCTGGGCTTTGCGTGCGTCCTCCTCGCGAAGGAGGCGTTCGAGAACGTCGAGACGGCTGGTCCAGAAGCGCTCGTAGAAGCCTAGCCACTGATGGGCGCTGGCCAGCGGTCCGGGTTCGAGCCGGCAGACATGCGTCCGGCCCCTCACCTCTCGGCGGATAAGCCCTGCGTTCTCCAACGCCTTGATGTGCTTGGAGGCGGCGGCAAGCGACATGGCGAAGGGTTGCGCCAACTGGCTCACCGTTCGCTCGCCGCCGGCGAGATCGCGAAGCATGTGCCGGCGGGTGGCGTCGCCAAGCGCGTGAAAGACCGAGTCCATCTGGGGTGTCTCTAATTCAACCATGTAGTTGAATATAGACGCGCGCTTTCAGACAGTCAACCATTTGGTTGAATGATTTTGGAAGAGGACTCCACAGGCGACCTGCGGCGATCGAGGACTCGGCTAGCGCAAGACCACGGACAGGGTCACTGCGGCGGAAGCGGTGCGAAACCTTCACTTACCTTCGAAGAAAGTATGAATCGAGGTTTCCAGCTTTTCGATGAGTTGAGGGTTATGGCAGCTTCCAGCCCAGATCAGGGCGTTCAGTCTCATATCCTTGTTGAGAAAGTTCATTTTCCGAGAATCAAGCAGGTATCCCGCGACGTCGTAGTGCCGTCCCTTGATAGCCTCGATAAGCGCGTTGTTTCTTCCGGTCTTATCACTCAGATTCACGTCGGCGCCATTCTCGACAAGCAGCTTAACGACATCCAGATGCCCGTTCTTTGCTGCTTCGATAAGGGCCGTCCTGCCGTAGTATTCGGCTCTTGCATTGATCTCTATTTCGGGATGTTTCACGAGAGCTAGAATGGATGCGTAGTGGCCCTTGGCCGAAGCGAGGCTCAAAGGCGTGCTCTTCCATGTGTTTCTGGAGTTCACATCGACAGCTGGGTGTTCGATCAACGCCTCGACCGCCGCGGTGCGGGCGTTGAGGGCTGCGAGATGAAGTGCTGACCAGCCGCCGCCGTCCGCCTCGTTGATATTGGCGCCGGCCGCCAACTCCGCTCGAACAGCCTGCGCATCGCCCCGTTCTGCCGCGAGCAGCAGATTCGACCAACCTCTCGCCCCTTCGGCTTCCAAGCTCTCGGTCAATGCAGTCGCCTCTCCGAATGCTCCCGCAGAATATCATTGTTCCGGTTCGGCCGACATCCATCGAATGACAGGCTTCCAGCGAAAAGTCTTCTCATTCGACAGCCCTATCGGATAAGGTGAGAAGCAAGATGCGAATTGGACGTCGGCGATTTCTGGTCCTGTCGCTCGGAGCGGCGGCCTTCGGCAAGGCACAAGCCTCCGAGCCACTTTGGGCAGCCCTGCGATCCGGAAAAGCTATCGCCTTGTTGCGCCATGCTGCCGCCCCGGGCTCCGGCGATCCCCCTGGCTTCAGGCTCGGTGATTGCAGCACACAGCGGAATCTGTCGGCAGAAGGTCGTGCGCAGTCCCGCGCGATCGGCGATCTGTTCCGTGCAAATGGTATCTCGTCGGCAGCCGTCTATTCGAGCCAGTGGTGTCGTTGCCTCGACACTGCTCGCCTGCTCGGTTTGGGCAAAGTTGTGCCTCTTGAGTTGCTCAATTCGTTCTTCGGCGACAGTGCGGTCGCAAAGGAGCACACCGCTGCCCTTTCGGCCTGGCTCCGCGGGCAGCGTTTCGGTGGACCAGCCGTTCTTGTCACGCATCAGGTCAACATCACCGGCTTGACCGGCGAGGTGCCGGATAGCGGCGAAATGATCATCGCCCGTATTCATGAAGCTGACCCCGTGCAGGTCATCGGGCATGTTGCCACGCCAGCTTGAGCATCATGGCGTTCGACCCCATCTCGTGCAGCGTCGCTTCAGTCGTGGAACAACGACGCGCGAGGAGAGATCAAAGGGAGTGATGGCATGGCTATCGATTTCAACCACACGATACTGTCGGCCCGCGACAGCGAGGCGTCGGTAAAATTCCTGGCGGAAATGCTCGGCCTTCCAGCCCCGAGGCGCTGGGGACCTTTCCAGATGGTCACGACCGAAAACGGTGCCAACCTCGACTACATGGATACAGCTGGCGAAATCACGCCGCAGCATTATGCGTTCCTGGTCAGCGAAGCCGAATTCGACGCGATATTCGGTAGGATTCGTGAACGGGCGCTCCCCTACTGGGCTGACCCTGGCCGGGCGCAGCTGGGCCAGATCAATCACCACGACGGCGGCCGCGGTGTTTATTTCGAGGACCCGAACGGTCACCTTCTCGAGATCATTACCCGTCAATACGGCAGCGGCGGATGGAACCCGTGATCGCTCGGTGACGTAGCCAGGCGGCGGACGCACTCAACTAGGTCATCATTTGATCGAACGGCCGATGCCGAACGCGCTCGTTTCGCGTGGGGCACCTTGTGTTCACTCCAAGCCTGCGAAATCCGCGACAACAGTAGTATCAGACCGATTGGTGCTCCAATATGGACAAGTAGAGTTGCCTTCGAACGTCCCGTGAGAAATGGCATCCAGGCAATGACAGGCCGCCGGAGGGCAGCCCGCCAGAGGGGGGAATAAATGCGTCGCATCGCTCGGACCTCGCTTGCCATCATCCTTTCGCTAGCCGTCGCAATCCTGACTGGCTGGGCCGGACTTGCCATGTGGTATCGCCTGCCCGTGGCTGAGCCTGGACGGACTATGGCCGGCGTCCTTTTCATCTTGTTCGGCCTCGCCACCGTCATTGCGCTCTTCAGCCGATTTCGCATCAGGGCGCTTGTCCTGTTTGTGGCTGCGCTTGCTGTGGTTCTGGTTTGGTGGAGCACCATCAGACCTTTCGATCATGCGGACTGGGCGCCCGATGTCGCCCGTCAGGTGACCGGCACCCGCGACGGGAATCTGTTGACGCTGACGGACGTGCGCGACTTCGAATGGCGTAGCGACACTGATTTCACCGAACGCTGGACAACGCGGACCTACGACCTCTCCAACGTTCAGACGGTCGACCTCTTCATGTCTTATTGGTCCGGGACCAAAATCGCCCATGTCATCATAAGCTTCGGCTTTGCAGGAGGTGACTACCTTGCCTGGTCGATTGAGGTGCGGCGCCGTGCAGGCGGCAAGTTTTCACCCATGGCAGACCTGTTCAAGAGCAATCCCCTGGTCATTATTGCGGCTGACGAGCGAGACGTCGTCGGCGTCAGGTCAAACGTTCGTGGAGAGGACGTCCAAATCTATCGGCTAAAAGTGTCACCGGACGCGGCCCGGGCGCTCTTGCTGGAATACGTCCTGGACGCAAATGCACTTTCCACGACGCCGGAGTTCTATAATTCCATCACGACGAACTGCACGACCACGATCGTCAAGATGATGCGAGCCGTCGGTGACGTGGTCCCGCTTGACTGGCGCCTGATCGTTAATGGCTATCTTCCCGAATATGCGTATGCACGGGGTGCGCTCGATAGCCGCTTGCCGATGTCGGCTTTGAGGGAGTTGGCCCACATTGACGGCCGTGCGCGGGAGTCAGGCCTTTCGCCGGATTTTTCAAGATTGATCCGGATTGGCGTGCCATCTCCCGTTCCAATTTATTGATCTCCAGGACCGTGTCACGGCGCACTTCTACTTTCTCCGCCTGTCGACTGGCCTTGGCGGGCACCGAGCCTAGATAAGCACTGCGCTGGGGCGAAAGGATGCAGAAGGACCTGAGCATGCCTGAACAGATTACCCTGAGTAAACCTGAACAGATCACGTTGAACGATGGCTCAGCCATTCCCCAGATCGGCCTTGGCGTGTGGCAGGTCGATCCAGCCATCACGAGCCAGGTGGTGAGTTGGGGAATCGAGGCCGGCTACAGGTTGATCGACACCGCCGAAGGCTACCGGAACGAGGAAGGCGTCGGGCAGGCGATCCGCAAGGCTGGCGTGCCGAGAGGCGAGTTGTTCATCACCTCCAAGCTGCGCAACGGCGCGCATCAGCGTGACGCCGCCCTTCGGGCTTTCGACGAGACGATGAGCAAGCTCGGGATCGAAAAGATCGACCTGTTTCTGATCCACTGGCCAGTGCCCAGCCAGGATAAATATGTCGAGGCGTGGAAGACCCTGATCGAACTCAGGCAATCCGGCCGAATCAAGTCGATCGGCGTTTCGAATTTTAACCAGGACCATCTGGAGCGGATCATCGGCGAGACTGGGGTCACGCCCTCGGTCAACCAGATCGAGCTTCATCCCCGGTTTCAACAGCGCGGCATCAGAGATTTTCATAGCACGCACAACATCCGCATCGAAAGCTGGAGTCCGCTGGGCAGCGGCCGGCTGTTGAGCGACCCGACCCTTGAAAAGGTCGCCGGAAAACATCGCAAGTCCGTGGCGCAGTTGATCATCAGATGGCACCTTCAGGAAGGGCTGATCGTCATTCCAAAGTCGGTCCACCAGAACCGGATCGCCGCCAATTTCGATGTCTTCGATTTCGAGCTGGACGCGGCAGACCTTGCGCTCATTCGAGGCATGGACTCATCAGACGGTCGCACCGGGCCGAACCCCACCACGGCTGCGTTCCTGTTCTGAGGGAGCCGACGGCGAAGCTGCCAATCTCCCCCCTCGTGGGGGAGATGCCAAGTTGGCAAAGAGGGCAGGACAGAGGGGGGGCGCTGTCCCGCCGGCCCGTTGAAATTAGCCCTTCCCGCTCACCTCATATCCCCGATCCATCCAGCAGCGGGACATCTTCTTCGTCCCAGGGGCTCGGCAATGAACCCTTGCTCAGATTGGCTGTCGGCAGCGGCATCCAGCATTTCAGCTCGGGTTCGGCGTATTCAACCACGCGTCCTGGAGACGAGTCGGACGCGCGCCAGCCCTCGCTGCCGAACTGGTCGGCTCGAGACCAGTAAGCCAGGTCGACTTCGGCCGGTCCCTGTTCGGACGGCCGAACCGTGACAAGGATTCGGCTGCCATCCCTTGGCGCGCTCGACATATGACGCCACCGATCGGGCTCGTCCATCGTATCTCCTCCTGACGCCGGCATGACGACCTCGGCCGTCCAGACGAATAGTCGCTTCACGTGCAAAGCCGGTCAACCCGAACTTTGCGCAGGATAGGCTATAGTTGGCGGCCTGTCGGTCTGTCGCGACGTGGGCTCGCTGTCATCAGCGAACCTTGGCCTTGACCGCCCAGGCTCTCGTTTTCAGGGGAATCGACCCGTCCTCGCCGCGCGGCAGACTCTCACGGAGCCTCTCCATCAATTTCTGGCGAGCTGCGGGGGCGAGGCTCATGCAATAGCCGGGTGCGGGTCCCGCACCGAGGGTGAAGGGGTGCCAGTAGTCGTCAAAATCCTTGAATACAGCCGGCATTTCAAGCCGGGTACAGTCGACGGAAACCAGGCCCGCCTTGTTAGCGAGATCGGTCAATCCGTCTTGTGTGCAGAACGGAAAGCGCCTGTCCTCGGTAAGGTCGACAGCACCGGGGTCAAGCGCCGCCGCAGCGGTCCAGAAGGCCCGCATGAATTCCACGCCGCCGCCGGGATAATCCCAGACATAGAACCCAATCGTCGCGTCGCGGCGGGCCACCCGCCCCATCTCCGCGAGCGCCTTTTGCTTGTCGGGGATGAAGTTGAGAACAAGCGCCGACACGACCATGTCCTTGCTGCCGGGTTCGACAGACAGAGCCTGCGCATCGCCTGCGAGAAACTCGACGCGTTTGTCCGGCACGTTTGCCCGCGCCTTGGCGAGAAAACCCTCCGATGGGTCTATGGACACCAGGCTCCTGGGATTGCAGCGCGCCAGGATGGCTGCCGACAGCGCCCCGGTTCCGCAACCCACCTCCAGCCAATCCAGTCCCTCCGCCGGATCGAGCCAATCCAGGAACAGTGGAGCGATCTGACGGCTCCATCGCCCCATATAGAGATCGTAGCTATCCCCGGCCTGCCAGGCGTCGTGACGCGTTGCCTGAGCCATCGCAATCTCCTCCCCGAGATAATTTCAGAGCATTGGTCGGCAGCAAGAATACGCCCGCCGCAATCCCAGGAACAGAGGCGCAAGAGTGCGACTTGAGCTCGAAATGCATAATCAGAGGGTCAGACGCTGGACCTCTCCGGTCCCGAGGGAAATCGCCTGCTGACGCAGGCGATCGGTCGGCTGGTTTCGTGCGGCTCTCTGGACCGCTCGCCGACTATCGCCGCGTTGCCGTTCTGGGAAATTCCACCACGTCTGCGGGCGGACGCTTGTACTGGGCTGCGGCAATTGCATCGATCAGAATATCCAGAGCCGCACGAGCCGTGCTGCTCGTCTCGTCATCGCCGCGCAAATAGTGGCAGGCTCGTTCAAGATGGAGGTGGGCGGCGGCAAAGTCGCTAGTCATGGATTCTCCTTTTGCCCGCCGTTCGACAAGGATGGCCCATTTCGATTTACCCAAAGGCGAATATCCACAGGTGGATTTGAATCAAACTTGGCCGGTTAACCAGATCTTCAGCAACTCAAGGCGACCTTGCTGTGCGGACACGTGTTGAGCTCCGCCTCAGGCAACAGGCCCGCTCCGGAGACCGGGGCGGGTTTTTGCTTGAATGTCGCCTGGGCAGAACTTGAGATGGCGCGACGGCTGGAAGTCCGCCATTCGTCCAGGTTGGGCCAACCGGAGCAAGCATGCCTGACGTGGAAACCAGCCGCTACGCGCGCGCTCTCTTTCGCCCGACACCAGCAGATCGACGAGGGCGCGCACCCGATCGGCCTAAAGCCCGCCGCATCAGCCGTGGTATCGATCCTACACATGCGTGCCAGGCTAGGGCAGCCGGGCCCGGCATGGCCCTAGCCTGGGTTACTGTTATAGCTACAGGTATATTAGTGATTTCTTGACAAACGCTCGTAGCTCTGCTTTCCTTGATTCATTGATAATTAAGTAAGTCGTGCGTTTTTTTGGGGACGGTGTTCGCATGTCAACCTTGGTTGTTGCGGACCCGCGGGGAGTCTATCTCGCCGGTCTGGAGTGGGTTCTGCGGAAGGCTGGCCACAGCGTTGTGGCAAACTGCCATCGCATAATTGACGTTGGCCCGCATGTGGAGCGCCATCGGCCTGATATTGTCGTCATAGGCGTGGACATCGCCAGTCAGCAGACGGCCAGTCTCTCCTCTCGACTGAGAACTATGAACAGCGCGCTGGGCATAATTTTCATCCTGCAACCAAACGGCGGGTTCGGCGTCAAGGACATACAGGAGCTCGACGCCGACGGCTTGCTGCTGGACGGCATCAGCCATAGCTATCTTGTCGAATGCGTAAATGTCGTGGCGGCCGGTCGAAAATGGGTCGACAACAACATCCTCCAGCATCTGTTGATGCCGATATCTCAGCATCATCCCGAGCCGAGGCTTACAGGACGTGAGGCCGAAGTCGCCAGCCTCGTCGTGCGCGGGTTCCGCAACAAGAACATCGCCGAGCAGCTGCACGTATCCGAGGGCACGGTGAAAATGCACTTGCACCACGTCTACGAAAAGCTCCACCTCAGCAGCAGGGCTGAATTGGCCTGGGCGACGTTTGACAAAGCTGCCGATCATCCGGGGACAGGTCACAAGAGCGGGCTTTGACCATCACCTTCGGCCAAGCGTCGAGGCCGCTGCGTCAACATGATATCGGCCACAGGCCGGAAACCCACAGCATATCGATCGCCTCCGCATGCCGACGCTGCCACCCGCAAGCGCCTGTCGTGGCTCGATCTATCGAAGGATATATATCGTTCGATCAGGTAGGGGCATTCACCATAACACTATCGAACCGCGAATGGACGCGTCCTCTTCATCGGCGGCACAATCAGGTTGGAGGGCTGCATTTCAGTACGCGACCGGATGCACTCGTGCAGGGTGCATTTTTGGCATCTGGGGGCTGGATCCCTTTTCCTGAAGCGTTTTAACCAAGGAGAATCTCCATGGCACTCGACATCGTAGCTCAAGACATCATCATCGACGAGACCACCGGTCTTCAGGACGATGATGTTAACCCGTCCGTTGCGCCGCACCTCACCGACCCCACGCTGCAATATCTCCTAGGTCTCGACGATGCGGGCGGGCTGACCTCACCGGAGGTCGCCTTCCAGACCAACTTCGTGGTCGCCTCGGCGACTGCAGGGGAAACCATCACCTCGGTCGTTCTCTCCCAGAACCTCAATGGAACCCCGTTTTCCACCACCGTCGGCGTGAACAGCGACATTCAGACGGTCGATGGCAATTATGTCTGGCTGTTCCAAGACCCAACTCATGCAAACGTCGTGATCGGCGTCATCGGTACCTCTGACGGGACCGTCGCGCCCGACCCAACCGGTCCGCTCGCCTTCTCGCTTGGGCTGAACAGCACCAGCAACACCAATGCGAACCTGTACACGGTCCAGTATGTGCCGTTGTTCCATCCGGACGAGACCAACCCGGACGACCGCATCGATCTGTCCAATAAGGTGTTCGCTTCGGTCACGGGGACCAGCGTGGCTAGTTTCTTAGGCTCGGCCGCCGCGCCCGGCAATAATGATTTCTACCTGATCAATTCGTCCAGTGACGCTTCCAAGCAACTTCTGGTGATAGGTTTGAACGGTGGCACCGCCAATGTGAGTACACAGGGCTTCGGCGTCAACAACCAGAGCATCAATCCGAACGAAACGCTCCAGGTCGATTTTGTGACCGGCGGTAACCTGAACGCAGGTAGTGCCGCGCAAATCCAATACAGCAGCCATCTCGAGACTGTCACGCAGGCCGGGTTCACGATCAACCAGGTCACGCCTGGTAATCCGACTGATCGGGTGGACGTCAGGATCGCCGCCTTCAACAATGCGGGCAACGAGCAAGGCACGGACTTCTTTGACGGCACCACGACCAGCTCCGTGAACATCACCAGCCTCAAGTTGACGGGTGAATCAGGGTTTGCGTCCACCATCACCGCCAATGGCATCTATGCCACGGCGAGCGGCAACGTCACCGTCAGCGGGCTCGGCACCGGCATCGTCACCATCACCGACCTCGATAACGTCACCATCGTCGATGTCACCACCAGCAGCCCAATGGATCGGCTGCAGGTTTCGTCGGTCGATTCAAACGAAGGACTCGACATCAGCGAGTTCCATTTCTCGGTGACGAACACCAACGCCTACAGCGAACAGGTCGGCTCCTTAATCAACTTTGACGATGATGGGCCGACACTCTCGATCACGGCCGCGCCGACGGTTGGCGCCGCCGAGGTGGTCGAGGCGAGCGGGGCTGGCGGGCAGAGCCAGGTGACGATCACGCCGCCGACCTTCACGGCGAACGCGGTCGACGGCTTCACAACGAATGTGAGCTACGCGCTGGCCTTGGCGGGCGGGACGGCGACCGGGCTGCTGACGACGGTGGGCAACCATGCGATCACGCTGGTGGCCGACTCGGCCAGCCAGATCTCGGGCCAGTACGACAGCGACGGCGACACCGTGCTCGATGCGACGGCGTTCACGGTGACGCTGTCTGGCACGACGGTGACGCTGACGTCGTTGGTTGCCCTTGAGCACTCGAACGCGCCGCAAGGCGCGGGCGAGGACAACTCGCTCGACCTCGGCACTCTGATCAACGTGGTGTCGACGGTGACGGTGACGGACGGCGACGACGACGTCGTGTCGTCGCAAAGCGCGAGCTCGGGGCTGTCGCTGACCTTCAACGACACCGATCCGACGCTCTCGATCACGGCCGCGCCGACGGTTGGCGCCGCCGAGGTGGTCGAGGCGAGCGGGGCTGGCGGGCAGAGGCAGGTGACGATCACGCCGCCGACCTTCACGGCGAGCGCGGTCGACGGCTTCACGACGAATGTGAGCTACGCACTGGCCCTGGCGGGCGGGCCGGCGACCGGGCTGCTGACGACGGCGGGCAACCATGCGATCACGCTGGTGGCCGACTCGGCCAGCCAGATCTCGGGCCAGTACGACAGCGACGGCGACACCGTGCTCGATGCGACGGCGTTCACGGTGACGCTGTCTGGCACGACGGTGACGCTGACGTCGTTGGTTGCCCTTGAGCACTCGAACGCGCCGCAAGGCGTGGGGGAGGACAACTCGCTCGACCTCGGCACTCTGATCAACGTGGTGTCGACGGTGACGGTGACGGACGGCGACGACGACGTCGTGTCGTCGCAAAGCGCGAGCTCGGGGCTGTCGCTGACCTTCAACGACACCGATCCGACGA
>NZ_RZTI01000008.1:0-72764 GCF_003997275.1 Mesorhizobium sp. M6A.T.Ce.TU.002.03.1.1 | reverse complement strand
GCTCGACCTCGGCACTCTGATCAACGTGGTGTCGACGGTGACGGTGACGGACGGCGACGACGACGTCGTGTCGTCGCAAAGCGCGAGCTCGGGGCTGTCGCTGACCTTCAACGACACCGATCCGACGATCACGGCACCGTTCGACGGTGACCAGACCGGTGCCCCCGGAACACCCGAGACGCTGGCTAACACGCTCAACGCGTCGGCTACCGGAGCCTTCGGGTACGACATGACGGACCAGCACACGGCCGCAGAGTATGCGGCGGGTGTTAGCGACTTTGTCGATACCAACGGTGCTTTGGCGGGCACCCAGATCGCGCTGACCGGCACGGTCGACAACGCGCAGAACCCGAATATCACCCAAGCGGTCGCAACCCGCACGGCTGAGACCGATACATCTGCGTCGTTTGCCTTCTCGTTCCACTACGACAAGGACCCAATCACGGCTGGTGTGCAGGACGCTACGGCGGGCGGCACGCTTGTCTTCAACAAGGCTGCCGACACCTACACCGTCACCCTGACCGACGTGATCGACGGGTTCAGTTTCGACGTGCTTCACACCAGCGAGTTGGTGGCGAAAGCGCCCACCGGCAACACGGGACACCCGCAGATCGTCGCGGAGCAGCTGACGCCGAACGGCGATCCGGATCCGTTCTTCGTGCAGTTCACCGCAAACTCGACCACCCAGCAGATCGGCTTCGGGTTCAACTCGACCGGCGACGGAGCGACCGTTGGTGACACCACGTTCAACAACGGAGGTGCCACCCACGACATGATCACCAACACCCACGAAGACTGGGTGTCTGCAACCCGGGCGACAAACGGGGTCGCCGGTGACACGATCCAGAAGGGTGAAGTGCTGACGTTGCGGTTCTTCCAGGAGAACATCCTGGGCGACGTTAACCCGAATGCTCCCGGGGGCGGCACCGAGAGGCTTGACCCGACCACATCTGCCAGTGGGGTCGTGATCAAGTTCGACGGCATCGGCAACAGTGAGGACCTGGTCCTGATCCTCGATCTCAGGGACGCCAACGGCAATGAGATCACCAGGGCCGTCAACGTGCAGAACTCGGACCTGATCAAGGGCAACGCCAATGTGCCCTCCCCGTACAACACCGAGTTCACGCTCGATAACAACGATGCCCTCCTGATCTTGGAGAGCAACGACTACAATGATGGCACCGAGACGTTCCAGATCCAGGGCGTGCAGATCATGCAGAGCGCCAATGGGCTGACGGGTACCGCCATCAACCTGAACGGGGCCATCGGATCGGGCGGTAACAGCAATGCCACCTCTGGTCTGACGGCATGGGACACGACCGATAACGACGTCCTGAAGATCGTGGACATCGGGTTTGTGCAGCAGACCAGCGGGACGATCAGCGCCGACCTCGTCTTCGCCTTCAACGTGGCGGACGCGGACGCGGACCAGACTTTGACGCAGCAGATACTTGTTGACGTCGCCTGACACTTGACCAAACGGGGGCAGCCAATGCTGCCCCCGTACTGCCACCCGCGATCTGTTGCACGAGATGTCATCCAAATGATGAAAACCAACCAACAGCCCCCTGCCCTGCAGGTGGTGATGAAAGAGGCCCGACGCGCCGTCAAGCCGCTTATCTGGTTCAGCGCCGGTATTAACATGCTGATGCTGACCGGGGCGCTGTACATGCTCCAGGTCTACCACCGCGTGTTGGGCAGCCACAGCACGGAGACACTGGTGGTGTTGACGTTGATGGCGGCGACGGCGCTGGCGACAATGGCGGCACTGGAAGTCGTGCGCCAGCGCCTGCTGGCCAAAGTCGGAACGTGGATGAACGCGCGGTTGGCGCCTGTTCTCCTGACCGCATCGGTAGAGTACGCGGCCGCCGCGCCCGGTCAGGTTACCTCCCGCCCGCTGCGTGACCTCGACCAGGTGCGGAATTTCTTCACCAGCCCGAGTATCTACCCGATCCTTGACGCGCCTTGGGCACCGATCTTCTTCGCCGCTATCTTCCTCATGCACCCTTGGTTGGGCTGGCTGGCGTTGTGTGGCGGGATTGTATTGTTCGCACTGGCGTTGCTGAACGAGTACACCACACGCAAGCCGCTGACGGAGGCCGGTAGCGCGCAGTCGCGGGCTTACACGCAGGCTGAGGCCGTGATCCGCAACGCCGAGGTCGTGCAGTCTATGGGCATGTTGAAGCCCCTGCTCGAAATTTGGAAGGTCCACCAGGACGAGGCGAACGAGGGACATTCCCGCGCCAGCAGCCGGGGCGGCACCATCTCGGCCATCGCGCGCTCCTTCCGTCAGGCCCTCCAGATCGCCATCCTCGGCCTCGGCGCTTATCTTGTATTGCGGAACGAGGCTTCCGGCGGCATCATGATCGCCGCCTCCATCCTGATGGGCCGCGCGTTGGCCCCGGTCGAACAAGCGATCGGCACGTGGAAGGCGACGGTGGGGGCCCGCGACGCCTACAAACGTCTCGTCGCAGTCGCCGGACAGCACCCGGAGGCCACGCCGGCCTTGCCGTTGCCGCGCCCGAAAGGTAAGTTTGAGGCCGAGAACATCGCACTCGCCCGGCAGGGCGGCGGCGAGCCGATTCTGAAAGGAATCAGCTTCCAACTCAACCCGGGCGAAGTGATGGCGTTGATCGGCCCGAGCGCGGCCGGCAAGACGAGTCTGGCGCGAGTGTTGGCCGGCGCTTGGCGCCCATCCGCAGGCCGCGCGTTGCTCGACGGCATGGACGTCGCCCAATGGGCGGCGGAGGACCGGGGCCGTCACGTCGGCTACCTGCCGCAAGACATCGAGCTCTTCGCCGGTACCGTCTCCGAAAACATCTGCCGCTTCGCGACGCTCAACCCCGCGGTCTTCAAGCACGTGGTCAACGCCGCGCAGCTGGCGGGCGTCCACGAACTGATCAAGGGGCTGCCGAAGGGTTACGCCACCGAGATCGGCGAGGCGGGCGCGGTGTTGTCGGGCGGACAGCGCCAGCGCATCGGGCTGGCGCGGGCACTCTACGGCGACCCGGCGCTCCTTATCCTCGACGAACCCAACTCCAACCTCGACAAAGAGGGCGAAGACGCACTGGCCGCCGCCATCGGTATCGCCAAGGCCACGAAAACGACCATCATCTTGATCGCACACCGCCCGAACATCATGGAGAAGGTCGACAAGGTGTTGGTCCTCAACCGCGGCCAGCAAGACCTCTTCGGCCCGCGCGACTATGTCTTCAACGAACTCGCCAACCGCGCCGGCAAGGTGGCCCAGATGCCAAAGGCAGCCCAGCTGCCAACCCTCGAAGTGGTCAAGGAAGTCAAAAAAATTAAAGAGGTCAAAGAAGCATGAGCCGTTCCCCAGAATTGAACGTCGTGCCGTTACCCGTCCCGCCACCCTCCGTGCTGGAACCGGTACCCCTGCGTCTCACGGGCGTGACGTGCACCGGGTTCGCGATCATATTCCTGTTCTTCGGCGTGGCGGGGGGTTGGGCGGCGCTGGCACCGTTGGACAGCGCCGCAGTGGCTCCGGGCGTTATCAAGGTCGCCGGCGACCGCAAGCTCATCCAGCACCTCGAGGGCGGCATCATCGCGGAGTTGAACGCCGCCAACGGTGATATCGTCAAGGCGGGCAAGGTCCTCATCCGACTCGACAACACACAGGCAACGGCGCAGCTTGACCTGATCCAGAACCGGATAGCAACGCGTGAGGCGCTGGCCGCGCGTCTCAGGACTGAGCGTGACGGCAAGGCCGAGATCGAGTTTGATCCGGCGTTGCTCGCAGACCCCGCCACCGCCGTAAAGGACGCGGTGGCCGCACAGCGTGACGTGTTCGCGGCGAAGCACCACAACTTGAAGGACGAGCGGGAAATTCTCAGCCAGCGCCGTCACCAGACCGAGGAAGAGATAACGGGACTAGAGGAACTTATCGTCACCGAGGACAAGCAGATCGAGGCGATCGAGGGTGAAACCAAAGACCTTGAAAGTCTGCTCAAGAAGGGGCTGACCACCCGCGAGAGGAACCTGTTGCTCAGACGACAACAGCGGGTGGTAGAGGGGGAGCGCGCTACCAACGTCGCGGCAATCGCTCGTGCCAGAAGCGCCATGGCCGAGATTGAGATGCAAATTTTGAACCTCAACACAGTGCGGCTGAACGAGGCCGTCGAGGAGTTGAGCAAGGTCGAGGCGGAGTTGTTTGACCTCAGACAGGAGGAGCGTTCCGCCAAGGACGTGCTTACCCGTACCAATGTCGTCGCCCCAGTTGACGGCATCGTCATGGACCTGAAGGTCCACACGGCGGGCGGTGTCGTGAAATCCGGTGAGACATTGATGACAGTCGTGCCGCTCGGACAACAACTCGTGGTCGAGGCTATGGTCAAACCAGAGGATGTCGAGACGATCGCGCCCGGACAGCCCGCGCGCGTCAGCTTCCCGGCCTTCGCCCGCTACAACCTGCCACCACTCGACGGCGTCGTGGAGATCGTGTCGGCTGACCGCATGGTGGAGGAGCGCAGCGGCGCACCGTATTTCGCCGCAACCGTGTTGATCGACAAGAGCGAACTCGCCAAGCTGGAGGGCCGTAAACTGCTGCCGGGCATGTCGAGCGAGGCGCTGATCCGGACAGGTGCTCGCACCGTGCTTTCTTACCTCGCCGAGCCGATCACGCAGAACTTCCGCCGAGCCATGCGGGAAAAATAGGCCGCCCAACGTCTTCTTCATCTGACCAGATAAAAAACCGGCCCCGCGCTCGTGCATGGCCTTGCAATTAAGTGCCTGAATTGGGCATTAAGTTATGAGGTGGATTCATGAATGGCGCGCAGCAACGTCAACGACCTTCTTGCCTTCCTGGCTGTGGCGAAGGAGCGAAGCTTCACCAGGGCGGCCGCGCAACTCGGCGTTTCGCAGTCTGCGCTCAGCCATACGATCCGAGGGCTTGAAGAACGGCTCGGGCTCCGGCTGCTGACCCGCACCACACGCAGCGTCTCTCCGACGGAAGCGGGCGAACGCCTGCTGCAAAATGTTGGTCCGCGGTTTGAAGAGATCGAGACGGAACTCGCCTCGCTGAGCGAGCTGCGCGACAAGCCCGCCGGCACCATCCGCATCACGGCTGGCGAATATGCGGCCGACACGGTCCTCTGGCCCGCTCTGGCCAGGCTGCTGCCGGACTATCCCGACATCAAGGTCGAGATCGTCGTCGACTACGGCCTCACCGACATCGTCGCGGAGCGCTACGACGCCGGCGTTCGTCTCGGCGAGCAGGTGGCAAAGGACATGATCGCCGTGCGCATCGGGCCCGATATGCGCATGGCGGTCGTCGGCGCGCCGTCCTATTTCGCCAGGCGCAAGCCACCAAAGACACCGCAGGATCTGATGGCGCACGACTGCATCAATCTGCGGCTGCCGACCTATGGCGGGCTCTACGCCTGGGAGTTCGAGAAAAACGGGCGCGAGCTCAAAGTGCGGGTGGAAGGGCAGTTTGTCTTCAACACCTCTGCGCTCAGGCTGAACGCGGTGCTGGCCGGGTTTGGGCTGGCGTACCTGCCCGAGGATCAGGCGCGGGCTCACATTGCGGAAGGGCGCCTTGTCCGTGTGCTCGCCGACTGGTGCCCGCCCTTCTCGGGCTGTCACCTCTACTATCCGAGCCGAAGGCAGAACTCGCCGGCCTTCGCCGTGCTCGTCGACGCGCTGCGCTTTCGCGACTGAAAGGAGAGGCCGCCGCTCGCGCGGTTGATACTAAACCGACGCGACGCCGATGCCCGCGTCAGGCCGCTTTACGCTGGGATTTCCATGTCTCGTGGTGCTTGCCCCAGGCCGACATGACAGTCACCGCATCGTTCAGGCTAAAGCCGAGCGGCGTGATCGAGTATTCCACGCGAGGCGGCACCTCGTCATAGGCCCGCCGGCTGATGAGTCCGTCGGCTTCCATCTGCCGCAATTGCTGCGTGAGCACCTTCTCGCTGACGCCAGGTAGCAACCGGCGCAGTTCGGCAAAGCGGTATGGCCGCAGGTGCAGTTCCCATAGCAGCGAGGTTTTCCACTTTCCGCCGATGGCCTGCAGCGCGGCAGCAAAACCGCAGCTGTCTGGTTCCTTGCGCCTCATTTGGCAGCTCCTGTCATGATGGCGATAGCTTACCTCAAGGTGCGTACTTCTCAACGCAGCAAGAATTTATATCTTCGGATCGAGCGCGCCAAACATAAAACGGACCCTCGTCGAGAGGGCCATCAGTCTATCGGAGAAATTATTATGACATCAAATGTCTGCGTGCTCGGCGCGGGCCGAATGGGCTCGTCCATTGCTCGAACGCTGCTCGATCGCGGCTACACGACATGGGTCTGGAATCGGACCGCGGCAAAGTGCGATCCATTGGCGGCCCTTGGCGCGAAGGTCGCCCCCTCGGTGCAGGCTGGCATCCAGGCGGCCGAAATCGTGATCATCAATGTTCTCGACTATGCCGCCAGCGATGCTTTGCTGAAGCGGGACGGCATCGCTTCGGCATTGGCCGGCAAAGCCGTCGTGCAACTCACCTCCGGCTCACCGCGTCTGGCCCGGGAAGAAGCGCGCTGGGTGGAGGCGCATGGTGCCGGCTATCTGGACGGCGCGATCATGGCCACTCCGGATTTCATAGGCAAACCAGAGACCGCGCTGCTTTATTCGGGTTCCCGCGACGTTTACGAGAAGCACAAGCCCCTGCTTTTCGCGCTCGGCGGCGGCACGAGCTATGTCGGCGAGCTGCCGGGCCAGGCCTCTGCGCTCGATACCGCTCTGCTCACCCAGATGTGGGGCGGGCTCTTCGGGGCACTCCAGGGCATGGCTGTCGCCGAGGCTGAAGGGCTCGACCTGGAGACGTTCAGGAGCCATCTTTCCGCATTCAAGCCGGTCGTCGATGCCGCTCTGTTCGACGTGGTGGATAGAACAAATGCGCGCCGTTTTGCCGGCGACGACGCAACCCTCGCCTCATTGGGTGCCCACTACAGCGCCTTCCAGCACCTGCTTGAGGCATGCGAGGAGCGAGGGCTCGACGCGGCTATGCCGCACGCCATGGATATGATCTTTCAACAGGCGCTTTCGCGCGGGCGCACGGAAGATGATTTCGCATCTCTCGCGCCCTTGTTTCGAAACGGCGTGCCGCGCCGGAGCCGGGAGCCAGCGAATGCATAGCGGCAAGACGAGTAGAACCGCGACCTGCTCGTGCCGGGGCGTGGAGCTCGTCCTCGCCGGAGAGCCGCGACGCGTCTATGCGTGCAGTTGCCTGGAGTGCCAGCGATGTACCGGAACGGCGTTCTCGTATCGGGCGATCTATGCCGACTCCGCGCTTGTCGGCCAGAAAGGCGAGACCAGATCCTGGCGCAGAACCGGCTCGTCGGGGCAATGGTTGGAGCAGACATTCTGCACCACGTGCGGGTCGGTCGTTTTCATGCGGGCAGAAGCGCTGAAGGATGCGCTGTCGGTATCGGTCGGCTGTCTGGAGGACCCGGAATTTCCCGCCCCCGATCATGCTCCATTGGCCTGCCCGAAAGCATAAATGGCTTTGTTTGGAAGGCGTGCCCGAAGCAGCCGCCTCTTGAGGAGCGGATCACCCAGAGCAGCGCGACACTTGGCTTGCGACAGGGCGGATAGCTGCCGCGGGCGACTGCGACCCGAAGGCTCCCTTGCAACACTTTGCACTCCTCGACGTTCTCCCTCGGCTTCGCCCGGTGGGCTGCGGAAAACCGGCAGGCCGATCATAGTCGCCTTTGGTCGCGTTGTGGTTGGGCCGGCCGAAGGAGGACGCAATGACGAAAGAGAGCAACAACACGCAGCAAGTTCTGCAGTGCATGACAACCGAGCACTTCGTGCTGCAGACCGCCCGCGCAGCCACGATTCAAGAAGCGAACCAGCGCGCCAATCTGTTCCTCACGTCGGTCTCAAGCGTAACGATCGCTCTGTCATTCGTCGCGCAAGTCACGGAAATGGTATGCCTTTCGTGCTGTTCAGCCTGATCCTGCTGCCTTGCCTGTTCTTCATCGGTCTGGTCACCTTCGTGCGCGCCGTGCAGGTTGCGATCGAGGATATGGTGCACGCTCGTGGCATGGCGCGGATCCGGCACTATTACGTCGAAATCGCGCCAATCATGCAAAAGTACCTCATCCATTCCACGCATGATGACCGCTCGGCGGTGCTCGTCGACAAGGGCTTCAACCCGTCGCCCCTGCAGTATTTCATGACGACCGCAGGCATGGTGAGTACGATCAGCGGCGCGATCGCAGGCGTCTTTACGGGCATAGTGGCAACATCGGTAATCGGCTCGGGAATGTCGCTCGGAGTTATTTCCGGAATTTTGGCTTTCGTTACAAGCATCCTGCTGCTGCGGCATTACCACGCCCGAGCCTGGGCGGCGGCCGAGCAGAAATTGATGACACTTTTCCCGGGCGTGCCCGGCAAATGACGTCACTCAGCCCTGCTCGCCCCTACGCCGGTTGCAGCTGCCCGCGGCAAGGCGCGACCGCGCCAGGCAGAATCGCAGCCCTCGTCAGTCGAGCGGTTCATGCTGATAGAGCTCATCCATGCTGAGCGATGCCAGAGCGGCGAAAGGCGCCTGCTTTTTTACACGCCCGCCGCTCAGGATCACCACGTCGTCGCAGAACGAGATGGTGCTGTGATGATGGCTGATGACTATGGTCGTGCGGCGGCCTGCCCTCGATTTCAAGGTTTCGACGATTGCCGCTTCCGACAGCCCGTCCACCGCATTGGTGGCTTCGTCCAGGATGAGGATGTCGGGATCGCGCACCAGAGCTCTCGCCAGTGCGATCCGCTGCCGCTGTCCCGCTGAAAGATTGACGCCCCTGTAGCCGACGATCGTCTCGTAGCCTTGCGGCAGATGTTCAATGAATTCATGTGCTTCGGCCAGCCTCGCAGCGCGCTCGGCGTCGCCGGCCGAGGCCTCGTCCTGCCCGTAGATTATGTTTTCAAAGATGGTGCCATCCACCAGTTCCAGGTCCTGGCTGGCAAGCGCGATATGCCTTCGCCATTGGCTGGGATCGATCTGGTCGAGGGGTGATCCATCGACCAGAATTCTACCGGTATCAGGTTCGACAAAGCGGCACAGGAGATTGACGATTGTCGTCTTGCCCGCGCCTGACCGGCCGATCAGCGCCGTCGAGCGGCCGCTGCGGATTTCGAAAGCCGCCGAATGCAGCACCACGGCGCGCCGGTCCTTGCCGGAATAGGTAAAGGTCACGTCATCGAACTTGATTCCCTGGCCCAAGCCGCGAAAGGGTCCGCTGCCTTGTGGAGGCTCGGGCTTGTCGGATGGATCCAGCATCCAGACCACCTCTTCAAGCGATCCGCTCAAGCCCTGCAACTGGCTCCAGGCCATTTGCAAAGCCCGCATATACGGCTGCAGCCTGTAGAGCAGGATGACGAACGCGACGATCAGCGGGAAACTCACGCCCACGAACCAGGCGCCGATCACCACCGCCAGAAACAGCATCGCGTGGAGAACCTCGGTCAGCGGCGGCAACGCGCCCTGGCGGGTAAGCAGGACGAAAGCAGCGCGACGAACCCCATCCGATGCCCGATCGAATACCGCCTTCTCGCGGCTCTCCTGTCCGAAAATGCGGATCAGACGCCCGGCATGCACGAGGTGGAGCATCTGCGAGGCGAGATCGCTGTTGCGCGAGGCGACGCTGCGGCTGGGCGCCTTCAAATTGGCTGACAGCACAGCGTGCGCGATCTGAACGAGAACCAGCCCCAGCGTGACCAACAGCGTCATCTGCCAGGAAAGCAGGAGCAGAAAGACCAGCAGGATGATTGCAGCCGAGGCGCTGACGATGGCCGCCAGCATGATCTGGATCGCATCCGATGCCCGCCAGGATTCGTTGGAGATGATGTTGAGCAGCCGTCCGGGACTTTGCTGCAGGAAGAATGGGTAACCCACCCGCAGCAGCTGCTCCGACAGAGCGCTGCGGATCGAATGACTTGCTTTGCCATAGATGAAAGTCGTCAGCAGCGTGTTTGCGAAGGCGAAGACGTTCTTCAGGACGATCGAGCCAAGGATGGCGGCCGAGATGACGATCAGCCGGTCGCCCTCGCTCAAGTCAGATCCGAAATGCTGGAACACGGCAGAAAAGCCGGCCATACCAGCTTGATCCCCCTGCCCCATGATGATGCCCAGCAAGGGGATGATCAAGCCTATGCCAAAACCTTCAAGAGCCGCGCTGACGAGACCCAGCACCACCACGGCGGGAAGCAGCCGCAACTGCTTCCTTCCAAGCGCGCGGCGCAGCATCGGCAGGCTCGGCGGAACCAGTCGCATTATGGCGTATTCACCCTCGCCTCGGCATTTGCCTGTTGATCCTGTGCCTGTTGATCCTGTGCTTGTTGATCCTGCCGCACTCGCGGCGCCTGCGGCCATCTCGCCAGCAAAAGCACGGCGAACTTGGCCGCGCCGAGCATATTCATGACGACGATCGGCCAGTGCGACAGCTTGAGTTCGCAATCGAACGCAGGACCCTTCACCAATTCCCGGAATGCCGATCTGACTGCCCAGTAGAAATGGCGAAGCAGCCAGGGCGCACGGCGAACATGTTTCAGGCACAGCCCGCCATTGCCCATGCTGTAGTCGCGGTGGAGTTTTTCGATGGCTTTGCGATCTCGCCGGCCGTGATGGTGGAAGATCGTCATATCAGGCACATACTCGACCGGGATGCCGAGCAGCACCGCTCGCACGAGGTAATCCGTATCCTCCGCGGAGCGCAGCGGGCCGCCTGCGCCGAACCGCTCGTCGAAAAGCCCGATACGGGCCGCAACATCGCGGTGCATCGTCATGTTGCATCCCAGGACAAAGCCGCCGGGATGAACATCCGATGTAAGCCGCTCGCGGACCGGCGACCGCTTGATCGTGAACGGCAGATCCCTGGCATCGCCGATCTCGACGCGGCCTCCCCGGACGACCCGTTCCCCGGTCGCATAGTGTCGCTGCAAATCGCTGAGGTAGTCACCATGGACCTGGCAATCATCATCGACGAAGACCAGCACACGGCCTCGTGCGCGCGCCAGGCCGGCGTTGCGGGCCGCAGCCAATCCGGGTCGTGGCTCGCAAATAGCCTTCAATGGAATGTCCGACAGTTTGGCGATGCTGGCCAGGCGCTCTGCCGTGCGGTCGGTCGAACCGTTGTCGACAACCACGAGTTCGGCCGCGAAGGCAGGATGGGCACGGCACGCGGCCTGGATCGACTTGATGCAAGGCTCAAGCACCGCAACGCGGTTGCGTGTGCAGACGATGAAGCTGACCTCGGGCGCTGGTCCATGCTGCGACCCGACCGAAATGGGCGCAGGCATCGTCGCGCGGTTGTGCTGCAGAAGCTGGTGGGATTTGACTGTCATTCTAGCTCGACCCGAGGGAAGGCAGAACCGCTGCGGCCGGCACGGACTGCAAGTACCGCGACAAGGCGTCGACCTGCCTGGTCGCCGACATCGAGACGAGGCTGAACCGCGGCGCGTAAGCGCCGGCACGCAATGCGTACCGCTCGCGACGCCGAATGAGGTCCCATTTCGCGGTCCGCGTCAGGAACTCGTGCGTCAGCAGCGGTTGCATCTCATCTGATATGAGTTGGTAGAGGAAATAGAACAGGTTCAGCGTGCCGGCCTCATAGCTAGGCCTCGTTTCCGCCGGCAGTCCGGAAATTCTCGCTTCCAGTGCCAGAAGCCATTCGGCGGCACGGCCTACCGTATCCGTCGAGACAACATCGCCGATGTCGCGCAGGTCCCGCGTGTTTTGCGCGAGTTCCTCCCGCTCAAGGGCCTCGGCCACGATCTTCAAATGTGTCCTCCGCATTTCCCCCTTGTGCCGGTTCGTCACGCTGTCGCCGTGGATACGATAGGCAATCAGGTTTTCGGGGATCATTGCGGCCGGGTAACAGTCGGTAAGCCGTCTGAAGAGATCGAAATCTTCGGCGTGCCTGTAGCTCTCGTCGTAATATAGATCGCCGCCATTAATGACGTTCCTATTATAAACCACTGTAGGATGCATGAATATCGTGAAGAACCTCGACAATATCCGAAGGAGATTTTCTTGGAGTGCCGGATCGGGCAAGCCCTTGACGATGCGGTTGCCGAGCAGGAAATCGACGCCTGCGCCACACAGAGCAAGGTCGGGCCGCTGGTTGAAGAGCGCTACCTGACGCGACAGGCGCCAGGGATAGGCGATATCGTCCGCGTCCATCCTGGCGACCAGATCACCCTGAGCCACAGCCAGCCCTTCATTCAGGGTTGCGATCAGGCCGCGGTTTTCTCGTGAGATGATGGAGATGCGATCGTCGGTCTGGCGGCACTTCTGCAGGATCTGCAGGGAGTTGTCCGTCGATCCATCATCGATCGCGATGATCTCCAGGCGATCGTAATCCTGCCGCAGGATGCTGCCGAGCGCGGCAGCCAAATAAGGTCCGGCATTATAGATCGGCAGCAGAACGGACACCAAGGGAGCGGCCATGGTCAGCTCCGATCCGTTCGCGGGAGGTCGCGTGCCAGGGATGATGTGCGGCCATCAAGCGGGCCACTGAAACGGGCTCCTGCTGTCCTCCCGAGCCACCCGCCACCGTTCGTTTTGACGCCTGTCGGGATGACGGCGCCGGCTCTTGGCGCAACATAGGGAAAATGGCGCTTGAGGCTGTTGAGCGGCTTTTCGAAAAACAGCCATGAGACTGAAGCCACGATGAGGGTCGCCGTTCCCGCAACCAGGAATCGCCCCGGTCCTTGCTCCTCGACGTTGAGCGGGATCCAAGGCTGGGACATGACGGCGAGCGACAGGACGATGGGATGGTACAGGTAAACGCCATAGCTGACGCGGCCAAGCGCCAGTAGTGGCGGCAGTTCGAGAAGCCTCCCCCGATAACCGCCAAGGCCGGACGAGCAGCTCGCCACGACCACTACAAGCGGCGCGAGAGGCAGGACTTCCAGCAGCACCCAGCGGCCCCATTCCTGCACGGGATTTGCCGGCGTCGGCGCAAGCCACTGCAAGACGAAAAACGCGGCCGCGAGTGCCGGCCAGCCGAGTCGCAGCCACTGCGGCAAGCCGGCGGTTCTGGTTCGGTAGACTGCAAGCAGCGCACCTGACGCCAGCGCGTCCATCGATGCCGGCGGAAGCAGGTCGCGGGCGAGGTCGGGACTTCCAGCGATCGGCCAGTAAAAGCGATACGACAACGACAGCAGGATAACGCCGATACAGATCGATTGAAGACGCCGGAGCGGCGCCAGCAAGACGATCAATGGCCAGACGATATAGAACTGCTCCTCGATGCTCAGGCTCCAAAGATGGGCGAGGACCCAAGGCGTCCATTCGTTGCGCAGCGCGAACCAGAAATTCGACAGATACAGCGCATGCCAGACCAGCGATCCCCTCGACTGCTCCAGATCGACCAGCCAAACGAAACCCAGCACGGCAAAGTAGGGAGGGAATATGCGCAGCGCTCGCCTGATGTAGAAGGATTTGAGTGCTGGCGCGGTTTCGAATTCAGCGGCCGAGCGCGCGTCCAGAAGAAGGCGCGTGATCAGAAACCCGCTCAGCACGAAGAACAATCGCACGCCGATGTGGCCCCAGAAGGAAGACCCTCCCGCCGCAAAGAAATGCGAATACATCACCATCGTCACCGCGATGGCCCTTAGCGCGTCCAATTGCGTGTCGCGTCTCATCGGCCGCGTCCGCCAGTTGGATGTCTCCGCTGAAATTGTTGCCGCCGATCGTGTTCGCCGCTGCTCACTCTGCGGACAGCGGCGCCTGCGCAATGGCGCTGATCGTTTTCGCTCGAAGCGCTGCGTCTCGCACGGCTTGCGGAGGTTCGGGCGGGGCGATCGAATGGCTCTGCGCCAATCCCCGCCAGTGGGTCCACCAGATTGCAGATTGCCTCAACACCACGCTTCACCGGGCCTCCAGGGAGAATTGCCAAGGAGAGTCTCTTCACGCCATCGAATGCCCCAAGCCCGACGATAGGAAAAAAATGCTGCGCCGCAACACAAAATGTTAACGTGACTGAAATAGTCGCGTGAGGTACGCCTGCGAAATGCGCGAAAACCGCCCGAAATTGCCTATTTTGGCAGTTTTGCGTCCGAATCCCCGACTTATCCACACTTCGTATTGGCGCGAGCGCGCTGCAATGCAGCATGATCGATCGCTAATCAAGAGGAAACGGGCCCACAGACCTGACCTAAACAGAGCACAAAGCTCCCATCGTTGCCGATCGGGTCTCGTAGTTGGGGGACAAAAGCCGGCATAGTTTATGTCCACTTTTGACCCCCTGCGCCCACTCTCGGCCAATCCTTACGCCGGTTGCAACTCCCTGCGCGGCAGCCGCGGGAAGGCGATCGCCACCGCCACCGCGCCGAGCCCGACAAGGGCCGAGCCGATGAACAGCCAGGAATAGCTGGCATAGGCATCGAACACCATGCCGCCGGCGAGCGGGCCGAAGGCCATGCCGATGCTGGACAGCATGGTGACGGCACCAAACACCGTGCCGAGGATGCGCTGGCCGAAATATTCGCGCGCCAGCACCGCATAGAGCGGCATCACGCCGCCATAGGTGGCGCCGAAGATGATGGCGAGCGTGTAGAATTGACCAAGCTCGCTGACGGCGAGATAGGCTGCGATGACCACGGACTGTATCGCCAGACCGGTAATCAGCACCGGCTTGACCCCCAGCCGGTCGGCAAGCACGCCGTATAGAAGCCTGCCGCCTAAGCCGGCCAGGCCCTCGATGCTGTAGATGCTGACCGCCGCCATCGGCGCTATGCCGCACAGCATCGCATAGCTCACCATGTGGAAGATTGGCCCGGAATGCGCCGCGCAGCAGGCAAAGAAGGTCAGTGCCAGAACGATGAATTGCGGCGAGCGGAACGCTTGTGGAACTGACATGCCGGTATCGTTGGCGGCAATATCGGCGGCTGCGCCGTCGGCGGCAGGCTTGGGCGGCTGGCGCACCAGCAATGCGGCCGGCACCAGCAGCGCCCATGCCGCGACGCCGATGACGAACATGGCGGTGCGCCAGTCATAGGCCGTGATCAGCCATTGCGCGAAGGGCGAGATCGTCATCGGCGCCACGCCCATGCCCGCCGAGACCAGGGAAACGGCCAAGCTGCGATTGGTGTCGAACCAAGCGGCGGTCAGCGCGATCATCGGCGCGAAGAAGGCGCTTGCCGCCAGGCCGACGAGCACGCCATAGGTGATCTGGAGGACAAGCAGCGAGCCGGTGCGGCTGGCCAGCACCAGCGCCAGCCCGAGCAGCAACGCACCTGTCATCACCACGATGCGGGCGCCGTAGCGATCGTAAATGGCGCCCCAGGCGAAGCCGCCGAGGCCCATTACCAGGAAGTTCAGCGTCATAGCGCTCGATATGCCGGCGCGCGACCAATCTGTGTCGAGCGCCATCGGTTCGAGGAAAATCGCCAGCGAGAACATCGCCCCGAGGGCGACACAGGTCATCACAGCACCTGCCGCTACGATGACCCAACGATAGGAAAGGCTCATGTTTTTCTCCCGAGATCGTTTGGACACGGCGCGACTTCTTTCGAGCTTCGTCACACCGCTTGCGTCCGAAGGACGATGGCGACATTTCGAATCCTACAATCCGGTTGCGTTTTTTATCCAGTCGGGAAATCGCCCCACTCAATTGCTCCATTGCATTGACCGTGCACTGTCCTGAGCTAGATTTCCAACCTGGCGATCAGGAGCTAACAGGCATGGAACTTCATCGCGGCCGTCTCATCGACCACGTCCAGCTGGTGGTCAGGGATCTCAAGGCCAGCCGCCGCTTCTACGAGGCGGTTTTCAAGGTGCTCGACGTTCCCATCGGCGGCAGCGCCGAGGATTATTTCTGGGCCGACGAGCTGTTCGTCTCCAGCATCGACAGCCGGGCGGCCAACGGGCAACTGACCGGGCGCCACCACCTTGCCTTCCAGGCAAAGGACCGCGCGATGGTCGACGCCTTCTACAAGGCCGGCCTCGATGGCGGCGGCACGGACAATGGCGCACCGGGCGAGCGGCAGCACTACCATCCCGGCTACTATGCCGCCTTCCTGCTCGATCCCGACGGCAACAACATCGAGGCCGTCTTTCACGGGCCGGCGAACCGCAGCGCCGCTTCGGTGAAGATTACGTTTTAGCTCGATGGACAGGGATTCTCGTTACGTCGCGCCGCGCCAGGGCTTGATATTAAACTTCAACGCAGCGACGCTCAAAGGCTACCGCATGGCCATCGAGGAAGCGCCGCTGTCTTTGCCACGGAGCGCCTGCCCTATCGCGTCAGCGCCGCCATCTGGCTCGCCAGGAAGTCGACGAACAGCCGGGCACGGACCGGTAGCTGCCGCCCATACGCATGGACGATGTGCACCGGCATGGTCGGCATCGCCACCTCGGGCAGGATGCGGACCAGACGGCCGGTGTCGAGATCGTCCTGCACGGCAAACTGCATCAGATGCGCGATGCCGGCTCCGGCAAGCGCCGCTTGCCGGATGGCGCCGCCGTCATCGGTGTCGAGTCGCCCGTTCGGCACGATCACCGTGCCGTCGGCCAAGGTGACGGGATAAGGCCGGCCGGCCATCTGGTAGCGGACGAAGTCGTGGTTCTGCAAATCCTCGATCGAGGCCGGCCGGCCGCGCCGTTCGACATAGGCGGGCGACGCCACCAGCACGATCGGCAGATTGGCGATCTTGCGAGCGATGAGCCCGGTGTCCGACAGCGCCCCCATGCGCACCGCGACGTCATAGCCTTCGCGGATCAGGTCGGCGTGGCGGTCGGTGACGCTGAGCTCGAGCTTCACCTCGCCGTGCTGAGCCAGGAACGCTTGCGCCCATGCGGCGATCAGGCCGCGCCCGAGTTCGACGGATGCCGTGACGCGCAGCAGGCCGCGCGCCGTATCGGCCATCTGGACGATGTCCTCGGCATCGTCGAGCGCTCTCAGCAAAGGCGCGACCCGCTCGTAGTAGGCGAGGCCTTCGCTGGTCAGTGCCAGGCGGCGCGTCGAGCGCTGGATCAGCCTGACGCCCAGCCGCCGCTCGAGCCGCGCTACGCTCTTCGACACCGCCGACGGGCTGGAGCCGACCAGCCGGCTGGCGGCATGGAACGAACCGGCATCGACCGTGCGCACGAAGGCGACGAGACCGGCGGTCTTTTCGAGGATGGTGGTCATTCAAGAATTCCAGGCACGAAAGAACCGATCGAGGCGATCCTAATACGCTATCCCATCACTATTAAATACCGCTCATCGTCAACGAAGGAGAGATTTGATGAGCAAGCTGAACGGCAAGGTGGCCATCGTCACCGGCGCCTCCAAGGGTATCGGCGCCGGCATCGCCGAGGGTCTTGCGGCGGCCGGTGCCGCCGTGGTCGTCAACTATGCTTCGTCGCGGGAAGGTGCGGACCGCGTCGTTGCCGCGATCAAGGCCGCAGGCGGCCGAGCCATTGCCGTCCACGGTGACGTGTCGCAAGCGGCCGACGTGCGCCGCCTGTTCGAGGCCGCCAAATCGTCGTTCGGCGCGGTGGACATCCTGGTCAACAACGCCGGCGTCTTCGCATTCGAGCCGCTGGAAGCGGTGACCGAGGCCGAATTCCACCGTGAGTTCGACACCAATGTGCTGGGCACCATCCTGACCATCCGGGAAGCGGTGAACCATTTCGGCGCCGGAGGCGGCAGCGTCATCAACATAAGCTCGGTCGCCAGCCTCAACCCGCAGCCGAACTCGCTGGTCTACGCCGCCACCAAGGGCGCGGTGGATTCGATCACGCTGTCGATGTCGCGAGAACTGGGCGTCCGCAACATCCGCGTCAACGCCATCGCGCCCGGCGGCGTCGACACCGAAGGCCTGCAGCGGATCGGCATCGTCGGCAGCGAGTTCGAGAAGCAGGTCATCGCCATGACCCCGCTCGGCCGCTTCGGCCAGCCCGACGACATCGCCCGAATCGCGGTGTTCCTCGCCTCAGACGACGCGTCCTGGCTGACCGGCGAGCGCATCACCGCCTCGGGGGGCTGGCGGTAGGCATCGAGCGCGGACTGCGCCGTTTCACGGACCCAAGCAGCGACATTGATCACCGGCAATCGATGACGGGGGCGATCTGTGCCCTATGTTGCGACGAGGGAGGAGCGCCGTTCGGTACCGATGACGGCGAGGAACCAGGAAGATGACGGACGACGAAAGAGCAATCCGAAAGCTGGTCGAGACGTGGATGGATGCGAGCAAGCGTGGAGACACCGCAACCGTCCTCAGCCTGATGACGGACGACGCGATCTTCATGGTTCCCGGCCGGGAGCCTTTCGACAAGGAGATCTTCGCAGCGGCCGCGCAGGAGATGGCCGGCGTTCACATCGACGGCACGAGCGATATCGTGGAACTACAGCTTCTCGGCGACTGGGCCTTCATCCGCAGCCGCATCGACATGACCGGGACCCCGCCGAATGGCGAGCCGGTCCATCGATCGGGATATGCGCTGACGCTCCTGCGCAAGGAGGCGGATGGTGCATGGCGGCTGGCCCGCGATGCGAACCTGCTGACCGTGCAAGGCTAGAGCCGGTCTCCGGCATCTCGGCCCCGGAGGCGCGCCAGGGGAAGCGATAAGATGGCAAAGATGCGATGCAGGTCGCCCTGAACAGCGTTCTCCTCCTCCACCTGATCACACCGGCAAGAGGGCGTTCGGCTTGACATCGGCGATGGAGGCGAAAGTGTGCGTTTCGCGCACGCCGGGCAGTGGCAGGATGACCCGCTGCAGGAAATCCTGGAACACCGCCATATCGGCGATCCGCGCCTTGACCAGATAATCGAAACCGCCAACCACCATATGGCACTCCAGAACCTCCGGAGCTTTCGCCACGGCTTCGGCGAAGCGGTCAAAGACATGCGGCGCCGTGTGGTCAAGCCGGACCTCGATGAACACCAGCGTTCCCCGGCCGACCTTGCGCGGATCGAGCACGGCCCTGACCGCGGTGATGAACCCGTCGCGGAACAGCCGCTTCACCCGCTGGCTGGTTCCGGTCGGCGAGAGCCCGACACGCCCGGCAAGATCAAGCGTCGTCCGGCGCCCGTCCTCCTGCAGCAGTCGGAGCAGGCTGCGGTCTATCTGGTCGAGATCGCCCATCTCACAATCCACGCTATCTCAGGGATTTATATGCTAATTTCACGCAGAGATGTCAAAATAAACGTATTTCATCACATAAAATCCCGCAATAGCCTGCGCTTCCCTCACCCACTCAAAGCGAACGTGGTGAGCCAATTCGACGAACACAGGGAGTGCAGGATGACCAAGGAAGCGTTCAGCCCAGCCGGCAAGAGTGCGGCGGAAATCAGCAAGGGAGCGACCGAGATCCTGGTGCTGAGCGAAACCGACGTGATGGAATGCATCGACCTCAGCCAGCTTCTCGACGTTCTGGAAGACGGCTTCAAGGCGCTGTCACAAGGCAAGGTCGTCAATCCACCCCGACCACAACTCGACATCCCCGGGGCCGGCTACAGCCTCGCCATGCCGGCCTGGATGGAGGGCATGAACCTGACCGTCAAGATCGTCAATGTCTTCGAAGGCAATTTGGCCAAGAACTTGCCCAGCCACCTCGCCACCATCAGCCTGTTCGATCCGCTGTCCGGCCTGCCGGTCTGCATCATGGACGGCACCTTCATAACAGCGGTGCGAACCTCCGGCTCCGCCGTGCTGTCGGTGCGCGCGCTTGCCCGCCGGGACGCCAGGATAGCGACCGTGGTCGGCGCCGGCGTGCAGGCCAACCAGCACCTGCATCTGTTGCCGCTGGTGCGCGACTTTGCCGAAATCCGTGTCGCTTCAAAGAGCTTCGACGATGCGGCAGCGCTTGCCCGGCTGCATCCGTCGGTGGTGGCGGTCGCCGACCTCGAGGCGGCGGTGCGCGGTTCCGATGTGGTCTGCCTGGCGACCCATTCCTACGAGCCGGTGATCGACGCAAGCTGGGTTCGGCCGGGCACGCACGTCTCGTCGGTCGGGGTGGCACCACCCGGCGGTGAAATGCCGATCGAGCTCATCGGCAAATCCAGTCTTTTTGTCGAAACCCAGGATGCATTCAAGCCGACCCCGGTCGGCTCTTGCGAGCTTGCCGGCTTCGATCCGGATTTCGGCACCGAGCTTGGCGCCATGCTGATCGACCGCGCGCCGGGCCGCGTTTCGGATCAACAGATCACCACCTACAAGGCGATGGGCATTGCGATGGAAGACATGGTCGCCGCCGACCTCGCCTATCGTTGCGCCAGGCGTCTGCGCAAGGGAAAGCTCATCGTGCTGTAGGCGCGTGCCGCGAGCCAGGCGGGATCGACGTTGCTGACAATGGCGCTCAGGCCGGCTCGCGCTTCAGCGCCTGCGCCATGCAGTGGATGCCGCCGCCGGTCTTCGAGATCTCGCTCATGTTGATGGCCGCCACCTCGAAGCCGCGCGCCTTGAGCTGACCGATCAGCGTCTGGCTGGAGGTCGGCGCGATCACCCTGTCCTTGCCCAGCGACATGAAGTTGCAGCCGAGCGCCATCGTGTCCTGAAACGGCACGTCGATGATCTCGTGGCCCTTGCCCTTCAGCCAGTCGACGATGCCCGGCTCCGTGCAGGCGAGGCAGACGGCGGTCAGTTTTTCGGCGATCGGCACCACCATCAGGTCGATATGGACATAATATTCGTCGATGAAGGCGATGCGGGTTTCCCAGCCCTCCTTGTCGAACCAGGCCTGGACCTGGCGCGCGCCCTCTTCCTGCGTGCGGGCGCCGCCGCAGCCGATCAGCACCACGCCGTCCTCGATGACGTTGAAGTCGCCGCCCTCGAAGGTGCCCGCGGTGACCATGTCGTAGATCGGAATGCCGAGCTTCTCATAGGTACGGATCGCCGCATAGTTCTCGCCGCGCCGCCACCAGTTGGCCATCGCGGTGATGATGACGCCGTACGGGGTCATGACGCTGGAATCGCGCGAATAAACCTGCATCGGCAGTTCCGGCGTCGGCTCGTGCCAGTGGATGTTGACGCCGAAATGTTCGTAGGCGGCGACCAGGTCCTTGTGCTGCGCCTGCGCGATCTGGACGTTGCACGGCGCCTCGCGCAGATGCTTGCGCGACAGCGAGCTGGTCGACAGATGGCGCAGGAAATTCGGCGAGCCGAGCAGCACGTCGGTCAGCACATCGGTCTCGTTGGCGAAGCCCCAGCCGGTCAGCGGCTTGGTGCCGCCGGCCGGATTGCGGCGCTGCAACGAAAACGGTTCTGCTACGATGCGGTCATGAACGGTCATAGGGTTCTCCTGGCTTGGGTGATCACGCGGCTTGCGGGTTGCTTGGTATCCACCAGTCCCGTCCGCGCGGGGTGGTGACATATTCCGGCCAGCGGAAATGGATCGGCGGCTCATAGTCGCAGAGCGGCGCCAGCCATTTGCTGCCGCCGATGCCGCCACCGGTGCGGGCGACGAATTCGTCCATCGCGGCATCGCGGGCGGCCTTGTCCTCCAGCAGGCGAAGTGCTGCCAGCGCAATCGTCTTCGACGCGCAGGTGACCATCGGATCGATCGTCGCGGAAATGCCGCCCAGCGCGTTCATCGCCCAGGACGGATAGGCGCGGCCATTCTCGGAACGCAGCGCCGGGCGGGCAACGTAGAACCGCGCCGTCGGCGTGTGCCACGACATGTCGGTGTAATCGTCGGAGGTCGAATTGAGCTGCGACGGCGGCAAGTCGCGGCGCAGGATCGCTTCTGCATCCTGCGGCGCAATCAGCTGCTCCAGCTCGGCGCTGAACGGCTCGTCGGTCGCCGTGCCGCCGGCATTGACCTGGATTTCGCGGGCGATCGCCTTGGCCGCCTCGTCCCAGCGCGGTGGCCCGACGGTCGACAGCGCCTCATAGGCGATGCCTGACATTGCGTGATTGGCCAGCCCCGGCCGCGACTTCGACACCCAGTGCCGCTCATGGCGGCAGCCGCTCATCTTAGCGGCGGCTTCCGCATTGCGGTCGAGCACGGCGGTCACCTGCTCAGCCATCGCCAAGGTCGGCACGCGGATCATGTATTGGATCTCGGCCAGCCCCGCCGGCAGATTGTCGGCGGTCGCCTGTCCTGCCGTCAGGATCGCCTCGCTGATCGACCAGCCGCCCTGATGCGGCAGCATGGAATCGCGCAGCGCCTTGGACGCCATGTACATCATCATGAGCGCGTCATTGGCGCCGGGAGCCCTGATCGCCGAATGCGCCTGCGGGATCGGCGCGCCATCGCTTGCGCGAACCCAATTTTCGGGTTCGTCGCACACAAAGCGGTAGATCATCGCATAGGCCGCGCCGCAATGCGTGTCCCAGCGCGCCGTGTTGCAGAGCGGCAGCATGTAAAAGGGATGGAAGGAGATCATGCCGGCGAGGCCATCGTAGTAGCCCTTCGCGGCATGGATCGGCTTCGATCCCCGCACCTTCTCCGCCGGCTCGCCGGTAAAGCGCAGCGTGCCCGATATGCCGTGGCGCTGCATTGTTGCCTTTGTCGCCAGCAGCCCGCCAAGACTGGCAACGCCGAGGCCCGAATGCGGATCAGTGTGGCCGCCGGCCTGTTCGCCGAGGCCCGGGCGCGGACGCCTCACTGTCGTCGCATCCTGGCAATTGTCCGGCACCGCGTCGTACTCGGCATACATCCCGATGGTCGGCCCGGCGCCGTTGGTCCAGTGGGCGCAGAAGGCGGTGGGCATGCCGCCGGAGCCTTCCTCTACCGAAAAACCTTCGTGCTTCAACTGCTCGACATACCAGGCGGCCGACTGGTATTCGCGCCAGGCGGTCTCGCCGAAATCGAAGATGGTCCGCGTCCACGCCGACAGTGACGGCTGGATGTCGTCCAGACAGGCAAGCGCGGTCGCTTGGGCTGAGGTGGTCACCGGTTCCTCCATCGGTCAAAGAAAGCAGTGAAGCGCCTCGCCAAAAAGTGATATGTTTTCCCGGCTCATGCAAATTCGGTTCACCTCTTGAGAATTCCATCGACGCAGGCGCTGCGCGCGCTCGACAGTTTTGCCCGCCACGGCAGCGTCTGGCGCGCCGCTGACGAACTGCATCTGACCCGCAGCGCGGTCAGCCACCAATTGCGCCTGCTCGAACGCGATCTCGGCTTCGACCTGCTCGAGCGCATCGGCAAGGGCGTGGCGCTCACCTCGCGCGGCCAGCGCTACGCCAGCGACGTGCGCAAGGCGCTAACGGTGCTGGGCGATGCGGTGACGCGCCATGCCGGCACCGGCGTCGGCGGCTCGTTCAGCGTCAGTTGCACCCCGGGCTTCGCCTCGCTGTTCCTGTGCACTCACATTGGCGAATTCCGGCAGATGTACCCCGATGTCGCGCTGCGCATTCTGACGCCGCGGCGGCTGGACGATGTCAGCAATGCCGAGGCCGACGCCTTTATCGCCTTCGGCGTCGGCAACTGGCCGAACCGCGCGGTCGAGCTGTTGTGCGAGATCTCGTTCACGCCGCTGTGCAGCCCGACGCTGCTCAACAAGATCGGCGGCTTTTCCAAGCCCGCCGACGTGCTGCGCGCCAATCTCCTGCATCTCGGCGACACCGAGGACTGGGCGCGCTGGCTGGCGCTGTCGAAGGTCGAGAATCCCGACATCGAGGGCGGCATCTTCTTTTCCGACATGAACCTGGTTTTCTCGGCGGCGATCGCCGGCCAGGGCATCGCCATGGGCGACGAGCTGACCAGCCGCCGGGCGCTGAGCGAAGGCCGGCTGGTGCGCCCGTTCGACATCGCGATCAAATCACCGCGGTCGTATTTTCTCGTGTCAGAGCATGCGAAGGCCGGGCATCCGGTGCTGAATGTTTTTAGTGGATGGTTGCGGTCGAAGCTGTCGGAGAACCAGCGTTAATCTCCCCCCTTGAGGGGGAGACGGCCGCGAAGCGGCCAGAGGGGGTTGGTCCGACTGGGCTCGGCCCGATCTGCTTTCAAAGAAAGAGGAAGTCGCCACTCCACGCGCAGCGACCCCCTCTGTCGCCTTCGGCGACATCTCCCCCTCGAGGGGGGGAGATTAGCTGCATAGATGAATCAAATTTGCCGGTCAGGCGAAAACTATTCGGTTGCGGTAAGCCGCCGCCCTGCCTACGATTTCAATCAGCATTGAGGACAAAGGCAGGATGCAGCAACCCGGCCGGGCCGCAGAGATCAAGGCAATCGGGATCGGCAAGAGCTTCGGCTCATTCCGTGCGCTGGACGATCTGACGCTCGATATCGGCCGCGGTGAGTTCCTGACCCTGCTCGGTCCGTCAGGCTCGGGCAAGACCACCTTCCTGATGATCCTTGCCGGCTTCATTCAGCCCACCGACGGCCGCCTTTACAGCGACGGCGTCGACATCACCGAGCGACCGGCCGAGCAGCGCGCCGCCGGCATGGTGTTCCAGGGCTACGCGCTGTTCCCACATATGAGTGTCGAGGCCAACATCGCCTTCCCGCTCAAGGTGCGCAAGAAATCGTCGGCCGAGATCAAGCGACGCGTCAGTGAGATGATCGAGCGCGTCGGGCTGAAGGGCCACGAGAAGAAACTGCCGTCGCAATTGTCCGGCGGTCAGCAGCAGCGCGTGGCGCTGGCACGCGCCCTGGTATTCGAGCCGGGCGTGCTTTTGCTCGACGAGCCGTTCTCAGCGCTCGACAAGGGCCTGCGCGGCCAGATGCAGGCCGAGATGAAGCGGCTGCACCAGGAGACGGGCACCACCTTCGTCTTCGTCACCCACGACCAGAGCGAGGCGCTGGCGCTGTCGTCGCGCGTCGCCATCTTCAACCACGGCAAATTGCTGCAGGTCGGCGCGCCGGACGAGGTCTACGACCGGCCGGCCAACCGTTTCGTCGCCGAGTTCCTCGGCGAGATCAACATGCTGCCGCTGAAGGGCGTGCGCAACGCCGACAATGGCGCCACCGGCCTGTGCGAAGACCGCACCATCAACCTGCGCGGCAATGCCAACGCGGTCGGCAGCAACGCCATCCTGGCGATCCGGCCAGAATATATGTCGATCGCGCCCGAAGCGGCAGCGGGCGAGAACGGCATCGCCGCCACCGCGGTCGCCTCGACCTATCTTGGCGCTGCGACGCGGCTCGATCTGACGACACGCCAGGGCGCCAAGGTGACGGTCTCCGTGCCGAACGAGGTTGCCGCCTCGGCGCTCAGCAAGGGCAATTCCGTGTGGCTGACATGGCCGGCGGAAAAGGGTTTCCTCCTTCCGGACGGAGGACAATGACGATCGGCGTGGCGAAGCTGAAATTCGCCAAGCCTACTTTCGGGAAATATCAACGACAAAAAAAGGGGAACTGACATGACAAATGAAACCAAGAAACATTCCATCGAGACGCTGTCCGCCAGGGCGGCGCGCGGCGAAATCTCGCGTCGGCAGTTCACGCAGCTGGCTGCACTCGTGCTGGCCGGCACGCCGATGCTGCTGCGCTCGACCGGTGCCTTCGCGCAAGCCAAGCAACTGGTGCTGGTCAACTGGGGCGGCGACGCCATCACCGCCTATGACGCCGCCTATGGCCAGGCCTTCACCAAGGAGACCGGCATCACCGTCAAGATGGACGGCTCCGGCCCGACCGAGGGCGCGATCGCCGCGCAGTTCAAGAGCGGCGCTCCGACCTGGGACCTGGTCGACGTCGATCCGTTCTCGGCCATCACACTGGGCAGCCAAGGCATGCTCGAGCCGATCGACTATTCGATCGTCGACAAGAAGAAGATGCGCGAGGGGTTCGGCTGGGAGCACGCCGCCTCGACCTATTTCTTCTCCTATGTCATCGCCTATGATTCCGAGAAATTCGGCAGCCAGGCACCAACCGGCATGGCCGATTTCTTCGACGTGGCGAAATTCCCCGGCAAGCGCTCGCTCTACAAATGGGGCGTGTCGAGCTGGGAAGCCGCATTGCTTGCCGATGGCATCGCGCCGGCCTCGCTCTACCCGCTCGACCTCAAGCGCGCGCATGACAAGATCGCCGCCTTCAAGGAGAATGTCGTGGCCTATTGGGGCGGCGGCGCCGAAAGCCAGAGCGTGCTGCTCGACGGCGAGGCCTCGATGGCGATCGTCTGGTCGACGCGCGCCTCGCTGATCGAGCAGGATTCCGGCGGCAAGATCAAGTTCATATGGGACCAGGGCCTGATCTCGCCCGGCGCGCTCGCCGTGCTTAAGGGCAACCCCGGCGGCAAGGACGCGGCGATGAAGTTCATCGCCAGCGCCCAGGACCCGCAAAAGCAGCTCATTATGTTCGACAAGCTCGGTCAGGGTCCGGCCAATCCGGCCGCCGACGCGCTGATCCCCGCCGACAAGAAGCGCATCAACCCGGTCGATCCGGAAAACATGAAGAAGCAGATCGCGCTCGACATGGAGTGGTACGCCAAGAACTACGGGGCCGCGCTCGACGAGTACACGAAGATCATCTCCGCCTGATAGGCCTGGGGAAACCGGGCCGAGATGAAAGCATACTTCTCCGACAGGATGGGCGCGGCGCTATTGATGGCGCCGCTGCTCCTATTCCTTGGCGCCGCCTATGCCTGGCCATTCTTCGGCGTCGTGAACTGGAGCTTCACGCTGCCCGAGCCGGGGCTCGGCCAGTATGGCACGCTGCTTAGCGACCCGCTGGTGCAGTCGGTATTTGTCCGCACGCTGCGCATCGCGGCGATCGTCACGATTGTTTCGGTTGCCGCCGCCTACGCCATCACCGTGGTGTGGGTGCGCGGCACGCCGGCGCAGCGCGTGGTCGCCGAGTTCTGCATACTGGTGCCGTTCTGGATCTCGGTGCTGACGCGCGCCTTCGGCTGGGTGGCGCTGCTTTCCAATCGCGGCCTGTTCAACACGTGGCTGCAGGCGATCGGCTTCATCTCAGAACCGCTGACGCTGGTGCGCAACGAGTTCGGCGTCATCGTCGGCATGACGCATTTCCTCATTCCCTTCGCTGTGTTTCCGCTGGCGTCTTCCATGCGCGGCCTCGACGACCGCGTGCTGCTGGCGGCGCGCGGGCTCGGCTCCAGCCGCATGCGCACCTTCTGGTCGGTTTTCGTGCCGATGACCCGCTCCGGCATCATCGGCTCGGCGCTGATCGTCTTCGTCTTTTCACTCGGCTTCTTCGTGACGCCGGCGATCCTCGGCGGCGGCCGCAGCGTGATGATCGCCGAGCTGATCTATCTCCGCATCTTCCAGAGCCCGGACTGGGGCCTGGGTGCTGCGATCAGCGTCGTGCTGGTGCTGTTCGTCGGCGCGCTGATGGCGCTGCTGTTCCGCTATGTCAGACCGAAGCAGCTGATCTGATGCCCACTTACCGCCCCGGCCCCGTCTCGCTGATCCTCGCCGGCCTGGTTGCGCTGTTCCTGCTGTTGCCGCTGCTTGCCGTCATACCGGTGTCGCTGACGCCGACCCGCATGCTGGCGATGCCGTCGGGCGAATTGTCGCTGCGCCACTACCGGGCGCTGATCGAGGATCCGCGCTGGATCAACTCGATCCTGCTCTCGATCAGGATCGGCGTCGTCAGCAGCGCTTTCTCCACCGTGCTGGCGCTCTGCTTCAGCCTTGGTGTGTGGATGTTCCAGCCGCGCTTCACCGCCGCACTCGTCGGCTTCGTGCTGCTGCCGATGGTGGTGCCGCCGGTGGTCTCGGCAATAACGCTCTACTTTCTTTTGACCTCGATTTCCGGCGTCAGCTCGTTCTTCGGCTATGACACCTGGCTCGGTGTCGCCATGGCGCATGCGGTGATGACGGTGCCCTTCGCCACGGTGCTGATCCTGGTGTCGCTAAGCCAGCTCGACCGGCGTATCGACCTTGCCGCACGCGGCCTCGGCGCCACGGTGTGGGAGCGCGCCACCCGCATCATCATGCCCAATATCAAGTTCGGCATCATCACCGCAGCCCTGCTGTCCTTCGTGCTCTCATGGGAAGAGATCGGCGTCACCCTGTTCATCACCTCGGTCAACGCCATCACGCTGCCAAGGCTGATGTGGATGGGCCTGCGCGACAACATCGACCCGGCGATCGCAGCACTCTCGGTGATCCTGATCATCATCACGGTGCTGGTGCTTGTGGTGCGCAGTGTTGTGGTCAGGCTGCGCGGGGCGCCTTAGACAAAACTCACCGAGACGCGGCCAAACCTGCCTAAATCGCCGGTGACTTTGTCACCGGCCTCGACGCTTATCGGCGTCACACAGGTGCCGGTTATCACCATCTGTCCCGGCTGGAGTGCTATGCCCAGGCCCGACAGTTCATTGACGATCCATGTGAGCGCAATCCGAGGATCGCCCAATACAGCTGCCCCCGTTCCGTTATGCTGCGATTTTCCAGAAACGAAAGCGACCACCGGGTGCTTCGCGAGATCCACGTCGCGCCAATCGTCTTCTGCAGCTTGGCCGATGACGAACAGGTTGGCACAGGCGTTGTCCGCTATGAGCTGCGGCGCCCCGACTGCGCAGAAATCGTCGTATCGTGAGTCCGGTATTTCGATCGCGGGGTGCAAGGCCGCTACGGCATCCATCACCTCAGCGATTTCATAGGGTGCTGGACGAGGCGGCAGTTGGCGGCCGAAACGGAAAGCGAATTCGATCTCGGCCACGCGCATCTTGCTCGTCGCCAGGGAAATGGCCCCACCGACCTCAATCTCTTTTTCAGCCAGGAGACGCCCGGCCATCGGGCCGTCGACGTTGATGTGCCTTTGTCCGGCCAGACTGGTTGCGGCAATCTTCCAACCGAAAAGCGGAGCCGCCGAACGATCCATCACATGCGACTGGATAGCGTAACCTTCGATCCGCGTTTGTGGCCGTAACTCCTGGGGTATGGCGTCGAGACGGGTGCCCTTCTCCCAATGGCTCACCAACAACTGGGACGCGGCCCTGGCCTTTTCTGGATCGAGCATCGTCAGCTCCGGAAATCAAAGAAGACGCCTCACTACCCGTCGCTTCGTGGATCAGGAGCCGGCAAGGAACATTCTGCTAGTGGACCCGTCCACACATGGGGCAAGGATAGATGACCAGGAATCGCGAGTCCACATTCACGCTCCGCATACCAGGCATCATAGCCGGCCTGCCCCTGTCAGATCGCAGTGCCGTCGCCGATTGTCTTTCCGAGATGGAACAGCGGGCGACGTCTCCATCACCGGGTTCACGCCGTGGTGATTGGTGACAAGGAAACCTTGTGCCATCGGATGCGTTTTAGGGTGTTCGACAGCAGGGGCTTCACCATGAATCAAGGATGGTTTTCCAGGCCGGTGTCAGTTTCGGTCGGCATTGCCGGCGCGACCCGACACATCTTGAACGCACAGCAGGCAGTAGAACTACTGGCGGGCCATTGGCGGGATGCGGGCAGTCTGCAACACAGCTCAGCGCTGCGCGCATGCCGCCGGGCCATGAGCGGCGATGTTTCAGCCGAAATCGCCAGGGATGCGTTTGTCGGAGCCGCGCGGGAGGCGCATGTTCTGGTCGAGTGAGCCGCCGAACAGAGCCGGATAGTTGGCGGCTATATCAAGGCAAGCTATCCCATGGCGTGGCGGATAGTCTTGGACAGACGGCTGAGGAATGCCGGCCTGGACGATGCGTCAAGCTTCCACGATAGGACCGCCGTCGCCATTTTCCGCGGCAACACCCCGACCGACAGGAACCACGCGGCAAGCACGGCGCGCCGGCGCAGGGACGCTGTCATTTCGAGGCTGGCGACGGCGCCGGCCGCCCCAAGCGCCAGCCGGGAATCGTCGGCCACGGGGTGCTGGCGCCTGTCTGCGCACAGCGACGCCAGCCGCTCTTCCAGGTGGACCGGATCGTGGCGGACAGCCTCCGACGGCACGATGGTCAGGCCGATCTCGGAGGCCTGGTCCGACAACGCCTGCATGCGGCGGAAATCGTGGATTACCCTCCAGCGCGCCCGCTCGGCGAGCTTTTCACCGAAGACCGAATGGTTGGCGCCGTGGATCCGGTATGCGCCGACGCATTCCTCGATGGACTGGACGTGCCCATACATGGGCGCCAGCGTTGCAAGATAGCCGTCGGCGCCCTGACGGAACTCCGGCTCCGGAATCGGCATGATCGATTCCAGGGTTGCGCGGTCAAAGGCCAGCCCGCTGGTCACGGTTGTTTGATAGCGGCCCTTGTGCAGCAGTTTCGGCATGACGTCGCCGCTGTCGAAGGGCAATTCGGGCGGCGGAAAGACGTCCTTGATGCGTTGCCGCTCGTCGACGATATGCAGCCTGGACTGCACCTGGGCCGTTGCCGCATCCCAGGTGTCGACGATCGTGGAAACGGCGGTCGGATAGAGGTAGTCGTCGGCGTCGAGGAAGAGGACGATCTTGCCGGAGCTTGCCGCAAAGCCGGTGTTGAATGCCGCCGCATGCCCGCCATTTTGCGCTCGCGGACACGCGACGATCTCGTCGCGGTATGATTCTATGATTGTCGTGGAATTGTCCTGCGATGCATCGTCGACGACGATGACTTCGACGTCCGCGTAGTCCTGCTCCAGGGCGCTGTCGATGCTGCGTTTGAGGAAACGCGCGTAATTGTAGTTCGGGATGATGATGGATACCGGAGTCCTCGGTGCAGACTGCATCGCGTTTGACCTCGCATCTTGCTTTGGTTTCGGCAAAGCCCGCTCACGGGCCGCCCCCCTCTTCAAGCGCGACGAGTTCCTGAGAGGAAAGCCTGCGCCTTCCGTCAGGAGACGGGTCACGTCTCTTGCGACTTCGTATTGAGGCCGCCATTGCCTTCGAGGCTGCCGCCTTGGTCAAGGTTGCGGTTGGCGGCAGCAAAAGCTCCGACGGTTTCGGCCGGTCGCAACCGAGCCCGACGGAAATGTCTCGCCTTCGGTCGCGATCAGGTCGGGATCGAAGTGGACGAGCGCCTTGAAGGCATGGCGGATACTGGCCTTCAAATGCGGCTGGGACAAGCCCCGCGCCAAGAACAAGGCTCACAAGCCTGTTACATTGAGGCAGGCGCGCAGCGGCGTGGCCTATGGATAATCGCAGATGTTGGAGATGGGCAGCGGCTAGCCCGAAGCCGGCGGCGAGCCGGCTCCGGGCCTTGCGTGCTGATAGCCTGAACGATCAGGCGGGCTGCAGCCCGGGCAGCGACAGGTCGGCTTCCTCGGGCAAGTCGCCGGCCATTGCGGCAGCGAACTTGGTCTGGTCGAGTTCCCCTTCCCAGCGCGCCACGACCACGGTCGCCACCGCGTTGCCGACGAAGTTGGTCAGCGCCCGGCACTCCGACATGAAGCGGTCGACGCCGAGGATCAGCGCCATGCCGGCAACCGGCACGGTGGGAACCACCGAAAGCGTCGCGGCCAGCGTGATGAAGCCGGCGCCGGTGATGCCGGCGGCACCCTTGGAGCTCAGCATGGCGACGGCGAGCAGCAGGATCTGGTCGCCGAAGGTGAGCGGCGTGTCGGTCGCCTGAGCGATGAACAGCGCGGCCAGCGTCATGTAGATGTTGGTGCCGTCGAGGTTGAAGGAATAGCCGGTCGGGATGACCAGCCCGACCACCGAGCGGTTGCAGCCGGCACGCTCCATCTTGGCCATCAGGCCCGGTAGTGCCGCTTCCGAGGACGAGGTGCCGAGAACCAGCAGCAGCTCCTCCTTGATGTAGCGGATCAGCGCCAGGACCGAGAAGCCGTTGTAGCGGGCAACTGCGCCAAGCACCACCAGCACGAACAGCAGCGCGGTGAGGTAGAATGTGCCGATCAGCATGGCGAGGTTGGCGATCGAGCCGATGCCGTATTTGCCGATGGTGAAGGCCATGGCGCCGAAGGCGCCGATCGGCGCGGCCTTCATCAGGATGGCGACGAGGCGGAAGATCGGCGTGGTCAGCGCCTGCAGGAAATCGACGACCGGACGGCCGCGATCGCCGACCATGGCCAAGGCAACGCCGAACAGCACCGAGAAGAACAGCACCTGCAGGATGTCGCCCTTTGCGAAAGCGCCGGTGATCGTATCGGGAATGATGTTCATCAGGAAGCCGACGATGGTGGTGTCATGCGCCTTCTCGGCGTAGCCCGTCACCTTCGTGGCGTCGAGCGTGGCCGGATTGATGTGCATGCCGGCGCCGGGCTGGACGACATTGGAGACGACGAGACCGACGACAAGCGCCAGCGTCGAGAACACCAGGAAATAGATCATCGCCTTGCCGGCGACGCGGCCGACCTTCTGCAGGTCGGAAACGCCGGCGATGCCGGTCGCCACCGTCAGGAAGATCACCGGCGCGATCACCATCTTCACCAGCTTGATGAAGGCGTCACCGAACGGTTTCATCGCCTCACCGGTTTCGGGATAGAAGTGGCCGAGAAGCACGCCGGCGGCGATCGCCGCCAGCACCTGCACATAGAGATGCCGGTAGAAGGGAAGTTTGCCGCGCGGCTCGGCGGCAGCGAATGCTGTCTGCATGACGTCCTCCATTGTGCTCCGATCGAAAGCTCGACCTCCCGGAGCAATTGCATTGACCACCCCCAGCAGCCTCACGACCGCTGAATTCGTGTTTGCAACTGCCGTGCCAAGTGCGCGGAAAAGAGCCTACCGTTTGATTTTATTGAATATTCTCGGACCCAAGGTTTCGTCTCGCGCACAGAAAGTGCGGATATTCGCGTAGCCGAATTGTGCTTTGTGCGAAATCATGCACAAATGTGTGATGCTGCAACGCCCCGCCGCCGCCTTGCCGTCGACGCCCGAGCAACTCGGCAGGCGGGCGCGCCGTGCTTGGCTGCTGTTTGCGGCCATCGCCCTTGCGATCGCCACGGCCGCACTTCACGGCGCCGGCCTTTATGGCCGCGCCACTGAGCTCGGGGCACTGGCGGCGCAGGGCCGCACCGATGCCAATCTGAAGATCGCGCTGCTGCGCGCCGTGCTGGAAAGCCCGCGCGCCCTGCCCCTGCTTTTGTCGGAAGACCAGCAGGTGCGCGATGCGCTGGCGCAGAAAAGCATTGCGGCGGTCGATGTGCTGAACCGCAAGCTCGACGGGCTGGTCTCCGGCACCAAGGCTTCGGTGCTCTATGTCATCGGCACCGACGGGCTGGCGATCGCCTCCAGCAACTGGCGAGAGCCGATCAGCTTCGTCGGCAACGACTACCGGTTCCGCGATTATTTCTCCGGCGCGATGCAGGCCGGAACTGCCGAATATTTCGCGCTCGGCAATGTCAGCAAACGCCCCGGCCTCTACATCTCGCGCCGCGTCGGCGACGCTGCCGCCCCGCTCGGCGTCGTCGTTGTCAAGGCGGAATTCGATCAGCTCGAGGCCGACTGGCACGAGGCAAACCGCCCGGCCTATGTCAGCGACGAGGAGGGCGTCGTCCTGATCACCAGCGTGCCGTCCTGGCGCTTCATGACGGCGACGCCGCTGGCCGGGCCTGATCTTGCCGCCATTCAGAACAGCCAGCAGTTCGGCGACGCACCGCTGATGCCGCTGCCGATCACGCGCGCCCAGGCACTCAGCCCGGACGTCTCGATCGTCCACGCGGTGACGCCCGGCGGCAGCGACGCGGAATATCTCAGGCTTTCCACACCGGTCCCTTCGACCCCCTGGCGGCTCGATTATCTCGTTCCGGCTGAAGCGCCGATCGCCGCCGCGGTCCGTGAAATGCGGCTCCTTGCACTCGGCGTCGTTGTCCCGTTGCTCGGCCTTGCTGCGTATCTGTTGTGGCGTCGGCAGTCGGGACAAATGCGGATCGCCGCCGAACAGGCGGCGCGCACCGAGCTCGAACGCCGCGTCGTCGAACGGACCGAGGATCTGAGCCGCGCCCGCGACCGGCTGCAGGCCGAGATATCAGGTCACCGCAGCACCGAAGCCAAGCTGCAGGTGGTGCAGCAGGATCTCGTCCAGGCGAACCGCCTCGCCATCCTCGGCCAGGTTGCCGCGGGCGTCGCGCATGAGATCAACCAGCCGGTTGCCACCATACGCGCCTATGCCGACAACGCCCGCACCTTCCTCGACCGCAAGCAGACAGCGCCGGCCGAGGAAAACCTCGGCGCCATAGCCGCGCTGACCGAACGCATCGGCACCATCACCGAAGAATTGAAGGCCTTTGCCCGCAAGGGCCGCACCGCCGCCGAACCTGTCGAATTGCGCGACGTCATCGAAGGCGCCGTCGTGCTCTTGAAAAGCCGCTTTGCCGGCCGGCTCGACGCACTGGCCATCGACCTGCCGCCGCCTGCCCTCAAGGTCATGGGCAACCGGGTCAGGCTCGAACAGGTGCTGATCAACCTCTTCCAGAACGCGCTGGAGGCGCTGGAGGGCCGCGACGACGCAAAGGTGCGGGTTTCGGTCGAGGAGACGGCGGACGGCGTGACGGTCGGCGTGTCCGACAACGGACCGGGCATTCCGCCCGCAATCCTTAGATCGCTGTTCACGCCATTCAACACATCCAAGGAAAAAGGCCTCGGCCTTGGCCTCGTCATCTCGAAGGATATCGTCGCCGATTATGGCGGACGCATCGAGGTTTCGAGCGACGACAGCGGCACCCGCTTCACCATCCATCTCTTGAAAGCAGCGTAATGGCCAAGGCGGCATGACCAACGACAACGCAGCGCCGGTCATCCTGATCGATGACGACAGCGATCTCTTGAGGGCCACCGCGCAGACGCTGGAGCTTGCCGGCTTTTCGGTATCGGCTTTTTCGGTGGCGGCCGAGGCGCTGGCCAGGCTCGACGCCGGTTTTGCCGGCGTGGTGGTGTCGGATATTAGGATGCCGGAGATCGACGGCTTGCTGCTTTTCGACCGCGTCCTGCGGCTGGACGCGGACATTCCGGTCATCCTGGTCACCGGGCATGGCGACATCGCCATGGCGGTCAAGGCGATCAAGGACGGCGCCTACGACTTCATCACAAAACCCTTCGCCGCCGACCGGCTGGTGCAGAGCGTGCGCCGCGCGGCGGAAAAGCGCCGCCTGGTGATGGAAAACCGCGCCTTGCGCGAGGCGGCCGGAGAAGCGCAGGACGGCTTGCCGCTGATCGGCCAGACGCCGGCGATGGAAAGGCTGCGCCGCACGCTGCGCCAGATCGCCGACACCGATGTCGACGTGCTGGTGACCGGCGAGACCGGCTCCGGCAAGGAGGTGGTGGCGAGCCTTCTGCATCGCTGGAGCCGCCGCGCCAGGGGCAATTTTGTTGCGCTGAATTGCGGCACGCTGCCCGAGACGGTCATCGAGAGCGAATTGTTCGGCCACGAGGCCGGCGCCTTCACCGGCGCGCAGAAGAAGCGGATCGGCCGCATCGAGCACGCCAGCGGCGGCACGCTGTTCCTCGACGAGATCGAAAGCATGCCGGTCTCGACACAGGTGCAGATGCTGCGCGTGCTGGAAATGCGCGAGGTCACCCCGCTCGGCACCAATGAGTTGCGGCCAGTGGATTTGCGCGTGGTTGCGGCCGCCAAGGTCGATCTCGGCGATCCGCGCCAGCGCGGAACGTTCCGCGAGGACCTCTACTACCGGCTCAACGTTGTGACGATCTCCATTCCGCCGCTGCGCGAGCGCCGCGACGACGTCGCCCTGCTGTTCTTCTATTTCGCCGAGCGCGCCGCCGCCCGCTTCCGGCGCCCGGTGCCGACTGTCCCGGCCGCGGTGCACCGCCATCTCAGGGAGCATGACTGGCCGGGCAATGTGCGCGAGCTCGCGCATTTCGCCGAGCGGCTTGTGCTTGGATTGGAGGAAGACGCTGCGACGCCATCCCCTGCCCCAGCTGAGCCGGATGCCGCCATGAAGCTGCCGGAGCGGTTGGAGCGCTACGAGGCCGACATCATTCGCGAGACGCTTGGCCGCAACGAGGGCGACGTCAGGCGCACGATCGAAGCGCTGGGGATTCCGCGCAAGACCTTCTACGACAAGCTCCAGCGCCACGGCATCGTGCGCAGCGAGTTTTCCAGATAAAGGTCGCCCAGCGCGGCGGCTTCGATTGCCTCAGGCCTTCTTGCGGTAAGCTTCGAGTTCCGGATCGAGGTCGACGCTCACCGCATTGGTGAACACGGTCGTCGCCACCATGATGCCGGCGAAAGCGACCAGGTTGACGAGCAGCGGCTCATCGTAGCGGGCTTTCAGTTCGGCCCAGATCTCATCGGGAATGGCATTGGCGTCGGTCGCGATGGCCTTGCCGAAGGCAATTAGCAGCGCTTCATCGGCTGTCGGCTCGATGCTGTCGGGATCGAGCCCCATATCGATCAGCGCGCGGCGAAAAAAGGTCACCGGCACCTCGGCCCGGCACGCCGCGGAAATCGTCAGCGAAAACAGCCAGATGGCGCGATCGTCGAGATCCGGTCGCAGCAGGTCGCGCAAGGTGAACCACTCGGCATAGATGCGATGGGCGGCCGGCGAATGCAGCAGGGTGCGCTTCATATTCGTCATCCTGCCGCGCAAGCGCAGTTCCTCGTCGTGCGCCGCACGGAATTCAGGCGAGGCGGCGTCATAGTCGATCGGGGAAATGCGTGCCATGGGCGGCCTCGGAGGATGCGTGAAATTGGGCAATCAGGATGCGATCAGCCGGCGAGCATGGTGACAAGCTCGGGCGTCTCACGCAGCGTGTTGCTGACCGTGCAGATCGTTTCGGCGTCCTCGACGATCCGCCTTTTCGTGGCCTCGTCGAGATCGCCCGATATATCGAGCGTGATGGTGAAGCGGCCGATGCGGGAAACATCGCCCTCCGCCTTTTCGCCGCTCACATCGGCGCGGACCTCGCCGAGGCTGGCAGCGACACCCATGCGCGTGGCAGCGATCCGGGCGCTCAGCACCATGCAGGCGGCCACGGAGGCATAGAGAAGGTCGAGCGGATTGAAGCCCGGCGCGCTGGCACCGGTCACGACGTCGACCATGCCGCCGGTCGGCGTGGTGACGACGGGCAAGCTGCCCGGCGACAGCACGGCAACCGCGCCGGTCGGTCGGGTCCTGACCTTGAGCTCACTCATTCGCAAATATCCTTTCGGCCGGCCGGGCATGGGGCCGGATACCGCAGCATTCGCCAACGATCGTCAAGCTAGCCGGTCCCAGCAGTGCTGCTTGAGTTCCCAATATGCGTCAAATACCCATATCTCGCCTGCCAACAAGATCGTGACTGAACAAGGATGATAGAGGCACATCCTGCCGGATTGCTTTGGGTCAGGCCGCATCCGTCTGTCAGGAGGCGCGCCGAACCCGATTCCAGATTTCGGGGGCGTGCGCTAGACTGGTTGCATCCGCAACCAGGCCGCCGCCTCCATGATTGTCCAGACCTGCATCAATGGCGCACGCAACGCCGACTTCCACCCTCAACTGCCGCTTGACGCGGACGCCATGGCGCGAGACGGCGCGACCTGCGTGGCCGCCGGTGCGGCCGAGCTGCATGTCCATGCGCGCGGGCTCGATGGCCGCGAAAGCCTCGCGCCTGAGGCTATGGACCCGACCATGCTGGCGCTGCGCCGCGCCTGCCCAGGAACGCTGATCGGCGTATCGACCGGCGCCTGGATCGAGAACGACGATGAGCGCACGCTGGCGGCGATCGCCGGCTGGACCGAGTTGCCCGACTATGCCTCCGTCAATCTGAGCGAGAAGGCCGCGCCCGAGGTCATGCAGAGACTGCGCCAGCGCGGCATCGGCATCGAGGCCGGGCTCGCCTCCGTCGCTGACGCCGAGCGCCTGGTCCGCCTCGACCATGGCAGCCAGGTGCTGCGCATCCTGATCGAGATATCGGAGCAGGAACTGGACGTGGCACAGGAGGTCAGCGACGGTATCGCGGCGGTGCTCGACCGCGCCGGGCTGCGTCGCGCCATCTTGCTGCACGGCGCCGACGCCACGGTGTGGCCGTTCGTGCGCAGGGCGGCGGAGCGGAACTGGTCGACGCGTGTCGGGCTGGAAGACGGCAAGGCGCTTCCGGACGGCACTACGGCATCAGGCAACGCCGCACTGACGGCCGCGGCGGTGGCGATCTTCCGGGCCGGTCGCTGATTCATCCCATAGGTTTCGGGCGCCTTGCCCGATTTTTTCGGGACCTTGCGTCAGGCCACGTCCCGCAAAGTCGAACGCGGCGTCGCCGACTTGGCGGTGGCGCCGGCACGGTCCTCGTGAAGCGCGAAACCTGCGGCGCCCGGGTCGCCCAGTTCGGAGCGGAGCTGCATGCTCGGGATGTGATAGTCCCCGCCATTCTGCTGCCGATAGGGAATCGGCCGGGTTGTCTCGAGCGTCCGCATCCTTTCGCGCAGGCGCTCCGCGACAGGCTCGAAATCGGCCTCCCCGAAACGATCCACTCTGTAGACCACGAACGGCGGAAGCACGTCGTAGCCCGGATAATAGAGAATCCCGTGATTGATCGGGAACAGCAGGTCGTCGATCGGGCCGTTGACGCCGCGGGCGGAGTAATGCTCTTCCCAGCCGCCAGTGGTCACGATCAGCATCGCGCGCTTGCCGGCGAGCGTTCCCTCACCAAAGCGGTCACCCCACCGCTTGTCGCTATGCTCGCCGACGCCATAGGCGAAGCCGTAGGCGTACACCCGATCGACCCAGCCCTTGAGGATCGCCGGCATGGCGTACCACCACAGCGGGAACTGGAGGATCAGCGTGTCGGCCCACAGCAGCTTGTCGATCTCCGCCTTAACGTCATCGGTCAGAGTGTTGGTCGCAAAAGCTTTTTTGGAGGCCCCAGCCGGCAGGAAGCGTGCTTCGGGCGGCCACGACGGAAAATCGGCACGGTCCACCTCGGATTTCCAGCCATCGGCATATAGGTCCGATATGCGCACCTCGTGGCCCTTGGCCTCGAGTTCCCTGATGGCGACGTCACGCAGTGCGCCGTTGAGCGAACGCGGTTCAGGATGAGCAAAAACAAGCAGGACTTTCATGGGTCAACTCCGAAGAAGGACAATGAACGCGAAAGGTAGCCAGCCCCGGGCTAATCCGCTATGTCTAGATAATGCATAAGATTATGCCGAATAATGGATAGATCCGATGTGACCCTCGAGCGCATGCGCACCTTCGTTCGCGTCGCCGAGCGCGGCAGCCTCTCGGCGGTGGCGCGCGAGCTCGGAGTTGGGCAGTCGACGGTCACACGGCATCTGCGCGAGCTCGAGGAGGCCATCGGCGTGCCCTTGCTCAGCAGGACCACCCGGCGTGTCACGATGACCGATGAAGGCAGCCGTTACTATGCCGACAGCATCCAGATCCTGCGCCTCGTTGAGCAAGCCGGCGATGAAGCGCGGGGCACGCGTGGCGCGTCGGCCGGCACGATCCGGATATCCTGCACGGCGGCACTCGGGGTCTTGCACATCAGCCGGCTGATCTTCGCCTTTCAGGACCGCTATCCCGACATCGGCATCGATCTCAGCCTCACCGACGAACGCATCGACCTTGTGCGGGAGGGCGTCGACATCGCGCTTCGCCTCGGTCCGCTCACCGACAGCTCGATGAAACTACGGGCGCTCGGGCAGTCCCGGCGTCTGCTGGTGGCCGCGCCAGCCTATCTGGCGGCGCGGGGCAGACCGGCTGGCCCGCAGGATCTGCCTGGTCATGAAGGCATCCGGATGTCGAACATCGCGGGAAGCGACACGCTCGCCCTGCAGGGGCCGGAGGGCGAACGCCATGCGGTGCCTTTTGGCGGCCGATTTCGGGTCGACCATGGACTTGCCGCGCGCGAGGCCCTCATCGCCGGACGCGGTATCGCGCCCGCCCATCACTGGCTTGTCGACGATCTTCTGGGGGCCGGCCGGCTGGAAGTGGTCTTGCCGGACTACGCCCCGCCTCCCGTACCGCTGAGCATGCTGATCGTCCCGGAGCGCGCGGGCATTGCCCGGGTCCGGCTGCTGGTCGACTTTCTCGCCGAGCGGATCGGCGGCATTCCCGGTATCCAGAAGCCGCGTTAATGCCCTCGGTCGGCTGCGGCACTGGCAGAACCCCCGACTTCCGGGATACCGGCCTCGTCAAGGCCGCCACCAAAACGGCGCTCAACGTTGCGCCGCGACAATCAGCATCATCGGCCGCTCCAACTCGTCGGCAAGATCAGGAGCCTGCGCGACCTGATCGGCCGTTGGGCGCCATTCCTCGACCCGGCGTATGGTGAAACCCGCTTCGATCAGCGCGTTCAGCGTCGTTGCGAGCATGCGATGCTGCTTGAGCACGCCCTTGGCGAGCCAGTCGGTGGTACGCGGACCTTCCACGCTATAGCGATTGACCGGCCACGTCTTGCGGCCGTCGACATCGACCGACCAGCCTGGGTGAGACGGTGCCATGTAGATCGGGTGCTCGATGGTGAAGACGAAGTGCGCGCCTGGAAGGAGCGCATCATGCACTGTCTTCACCAGCCGGTCGAAATCCTCGATGTAGTGGAAGGCAAGCGAGCTGTAGGCGAAGTCGAACGATGCCTGGGGCAGTTCGAGGCGGTCGAGGTCGGCGATGACATAGTCGACATCCGGGTCGCTGGTGTCGGCTCTGGCCCGTTCTATCATGTTGCGGGAAAGGTCCAGCCCAAGGACATGCCTTGCGCCATGCGCCTTTGCCCAGCGGGCAAACCAGCCAAACCCACAACCGAGATCGACAATGCGCTTACCGTCGAGATCGGGAAGCAGTGCGCGTATTGCCGGCCATTCGGGTGCGCCGTCCAAGCCGTGAACCGAGCGTGCCATCTGCCTGTAGCCGGCGAAGAATTCAGGCCTGTCATAGATATTCTGTGCCATTGAGCTTCCGTTTCGGGGCTTGGAGGACCTTTGGTTCAGGTTGAGGCTTAGTGCCGATGGGCGAGACACAGCAAGGGGAAGCCCGTGCCTCGGTAATGTCCACCTGGGCTGCCCGGCTTTGCAAGTTTCCTGCCATCCTGCCTTGTTGACAAGCGGTTGAACGCACTTGCAGTTTCGAAAAATAGTCCCTAGGCTATTTTCATATCAGAAAGAAAACTTCTTCGATAATTCCATTTTATGAAAGCCTAGGCGTTTGCGGGAACATCTCGATCAGACCGACCGGCGACTGGTCAAGCTGCTGTCGCAGGATGCGCAGCTTGGCGTCAATCGCCTCGCCGAGAAGATGGCCGTCTCCGTCCCGACCGTGCGCATGCGGCTGCGCAACCTCTTGGACCGCAACCTGCTCAAGATCGTCGGGCTGCTCAACCTGACGGAGCGCCCCGAGCTGATCTCGGCCATCGTCGGCATCAATGCGCAGGGCCGCGGCCGGGCGCGGGAACTGGCGCAGCGTATCTGCGAGCTGCCTTTCGTGAATTCGGCCTCGGTGGTCACCGGACGCTTCGACATCATCGTCGACGTGACGGTGGCCGGCGATGTCGCCGATCTCTACCGCGTCACCAGCGAGCTGATCCCCGGCGCAGGCGAGCCGGGCGAAGTCGTGCGCAGCGAGACCTTCGTCGTCATGGCCTCCTGCAACAAATGGGTCAGCCTGCCGGAAGGCTGCTGGTCGGACGAGAACAAGCGCGACGAAACTGGCCGAAAGGAAATGCCATGAAGATCGCGGTTCTCGGCGGCCTCGGCCTGCAAGGCCGGGCGGCGATCGCCGATCTCGTCGCCAGCGCTGGTGTCGAAGAAGTCGTCTGCATTGATACCGCGCCGGATGGGGCAGCCCGACTTGGCGGCCTGACCAACCTTGACCGCGTGCGCTTCGTCGTGCCCGAAGGCGCGATCGGTCCAGTATTGGCGGAGGTGCTGGTGGGTGTCGACGCCGCCATCGACCTGTTGCCGCAGCCGCTGATGCGCGAGGCGGTGCAGGCGGCGATCGCGACGCGCACGCCGCTGGTCACCACCAATTACGGCAAGACGATCGCCGACCTTGCCCCGGCGGCACAAAAGGCCGGCGTCTCGATCATGACCGAATGCGGGCTCGACCCCGGCATCGACCTCGTGCTCTACGCGCGCACCGCAAAGCAGTTCGACGCCATCACCGCGATCGATTCCTATTGCGGTGGCATCCCCGAGCCGAAGGCGATGGCCAAGCCGCTATGCTACAAGGTGAGCTGGAACTTCGACATGGTTCTGATGAGCCAGAACCGCGACAGCGTGGTGGTCGAGGACGGCCAACGGGTCGAGGTGCCGGCCGGCCGCCAGCACGACAATCCTTTCATCCATCAGATCGAGGTCGAAGGACTGGGCAGCCTAGAAGCCTTCCCCAATGGCGACGCGCCGCATTATGCCGGCATGCTTGCCGCCGCCAAGGGGTTGCAGCGCTCCGGCCGCTATTCGCTGCGCTGGCCGGGCTGGTCGGCGTTCTGGGCGCCGCTGAAGGAGCTTGGCTTCCTCTCCGAAGACAAGGTGCCCGGCGTCGGCGCCAGCCCACGCGAATTTCTTGGCCGGCTGCTCGGGCCGCAACTGCAATATGGCGCCGACGAAAAGGACCTTTGCGTGATGCGCAACGTCTTTACCGGCAGTGAAGGCGGCCGCCGCAAGACGGTGACATCGGACCTGATCATCGAACGCGATCTCGTCTCCGGCCTGTTCGGCATGAGCCTCGGCGTCGGCTATCCCGCAAGCATCGTGGCGCAGATGCTGGCGCGGGGCGAGATCACCGAGCCCGGCCTGCTCAACCCGCTGCTGCATGTGCCTGACGGCCGCTTCCTCGACGAATTGGCTCGGCGCGGTATACGGGTATCCGAAACGATCGACTGGGACTGAAGGATTTTCGAACGGTGGCCGCCGCCGGCAACGGCGCTGCCGCTCAAAAAGCACCCCAAGGGGTGGAACAACAAAGTGGAACAACAACGACAACAAGGAGGAATGCCCAATGAAGATTGCCAAGCTTTTCATAGCAGGCCTTGCGCTCGCCGGCCTCACTGCCGCAGCCAGCGCCGGAACGCTCGACGAGATCACCAAGCGCGGCGAGTTGCGCGTCGCCGTGCAGACGCAGGGACCGCCCTTCTCGCTCGTCGGTGCTGCCGGCGAACGCACCGGCAGTTCGGTCGAGCTCGCCGAGCTGATGGCCAAGGAGATGGGCGTCAAGATCACCTTCCTTGACTTCGACTGGGATGGGCTGATCCCGGCACTTTTGTCGGGCAAGGCCGATCTTCTGGTCGCCGACATGACGCCGACGCTGGCGCGTGGCATGAAGGTCGCCTTCACCAAACCTTACATGTATACGGGCAGCACCGTCTTCACCAAGGCTGACAGCAAGTTCAAGACCACCGAGGACTGCAAGGCCAAGGGCACCAAGATCGCCGTGCTGCTCGGCGCCACCGGCGAGAAGGAAGCCAAGAACGCCTTCCCTGATGCCGACATCAAGAGCTACAAGGGCGGCGGTCCGCTGCTGCTCGACGCCGTCAACAACGGCCAAGCCGATTGCGGCGTCAATGACGTCTCGGCGGTGAAAGGCCAGTCGACCGCCTATCCGGCCGGCAGCTTCACCATCATGCCGGACCTGCTGTCGAAGGAACCGCTTGCCTTCGCCACCCGCTATGACGAGCCGGACCTGCTGGTCTGGATGAACCTGTTCCTCGACCAGGTCAGCGTCGACGGCCGCCTGCAGAAGAACCTCGACTACTGGGTCAATTCCGAAGATTGGAAGAAAGACCACTAAGCAGCGATAGATCCGAGCGGTTTCGCGCGCGCCCCGGCGCCGCGAAGCCGCCCGGAATCCGTTTCGCCCGGGGGAAATCCGTCCAGCGATGCTCGAAAACTTCAGCTTCCGCACCATCGTCGAATATCTGCCCTTGTTCGGGCAGGGCCTCGTCACGACCGTGTGGCTGTCTGTCCTCTCCTTTGCCGGGGCACTCGCCGTCGGCATTGGGCTCGCCGCCATGAACCTGCAGCGCGGGCGGCTGTTCCGAATCCCGGCCAAAGCCTATATCGACGCGGTGCGCGCCACCCCCTTGCTGGCGCAGCTCTACTTCCTCTATTTCGGCCTGCCGCGGCTCGGCATCATCCTGCCTGAGCTCGTCGTCGGCATCCTCGCTCTGTCGCTGAACAGCGGCGCCTATGTCGCCGAGATCATCCGCGCCGGCATCCTGTCGATCCCGCGCGGTCAGGTCGAGGCCGGCGTCGCTTCGGGGATGACCTATGTCCAGCGCATGCGCCTGGTCATCCTGCCGCAGGCGTTCAAGGTGACGATCCCGCCGCTGCTCGGACAGGCGATCGTTCTGGTCAAGGATTCCGCACTGCTGTCGCTGATCGCGGTCGCCGAGCTGACGCGCGCCGGACAATTGCTCGCCTCCGACCGCTTCATGCCGGCGGAGGGCTTTATCACCATCGCCGCCTTCTACCTCCTGCTCTATTACGGGCTGAAGGGACTGGCGGCGCTGTCCGGGCGCTGGCTCGGCCTAGCGGGGGCACGGACATGATCTGGCAGCAGCTGCAAAGCATCGCCGGCAGCTATCCCCTCGCCCTGCGCGGCCTCGGCATGACCGTGATGCTGTCGCTGATCAGCCTGGTGCTGGGCACGCTGATCGGCTTTGGCCTCGGCATCCTGCGGACCGGCGGCAACCGGCTGATCAGCGGGGCGATCGGCGCCTGGGTCGACCTGATCCGCGGCACGCCGTTCCTGGTGCAGATCTTCCTGATCTTCTTCATCCTGCCGGAACTCGGCATCGAGCTCGACGCCTTCACCGCCGGCATCATCGCGCTGACCAATCTGGCCGCCTGCTTCATCTGCGAGATCGTCGTCGCCGGCATCCGCTCGGTGCCGACCGGCCAGGTCGAGGCGGCGCTGGCGTCCGGCCTGTCGCGCTGGCAGCGCATGCGCCAGGTGGTGCTGCCGCAGGCGATGCGCATCGTGCTGCCGCCGCTGGTCGGGCAGTATGTGCTGCTGATCAAGGATTCTTCGGTCGTTTCAGCCATCGGGCTCACCGACCTCACCCGCGTCGGCTGGCTGGTGGTGCAGCGTGTGCCGAATGGCCTCCTGGTCTTCTTCCTCGTCGGCCTCGGCTATTTCATCGTTTGCTATCCGCTGATCATGCTGGCCCGCCGGCTGGAGCAGCGCATGGGTGCGGCCCATGGCGAGGTGCAGTTATGACGTCGAACCGCAGCAAAAATGGTACCGGCATGATCGAGTTTCGCGGCGTCAACAAATGGTTCGGCACGCTCAATGTGCTGAGGGATATCACGCTCAGCGTCGAGCCGCGCGAAGTGGTCGTCGTCTGCGGCCCGAGCGGCTCGGGCAAGAGCACGCTGATCCGTTGCATCAACGGGCTGGAGACGATCCGCGACGGCGACCTGGTGGTCGACGGACAGCGTCTCGGCGACCCCGCCACCAACATGACGCGGCTGCGCACCGAGATCGGCTTCGTCTTCCAGTCGTTCAACCTTTATCCCCACAAGACGGCGCTTGAGAATGTGACGCTGGCGCCGATCCATGTGCGCAAGATTCCGCGCGCTGAAGCCGAGAAGGCCGGGCGCGAGCTGCTTGCCAAGGTCGGCCTTGCCGACAAGGTCAACGCCTATCCGGCGCAACTCTCCGGCGGTCAGCAGCAGCGTGTGGCGATCGCCCGCTGCCTCGGCATGCGCCCCAAGATCATGCTGTTTGACGAGCCGACCTCGGCGCTCGACCCCGAGATGATCTCGGAAGTGCTCGACGTCATGGTCGCGGTCGCCGAGGAAGGCATGACGATGATGGTGGTGACCCACGAGATGGGCTTTGCCCGCAAGGTCGCCCAGCGCGTGGTGTTCATGGATGCCGGCGCCATCGTCGAGAGCGGCACGCCCGACGAGTTCTTCTCGCACCCCAAGACCGACCGCAGCCGCGCCTTCCTGAGCAAGATCCTGCGGCATTAGGATTGCCGGAAACGAAGATCGTCGCCTGAAGCCTTGCAAAGCTATTTCACCTTGATGACAACCTTGCCCTTGGCGCGGCCCTGCTCGATGTAGGCCAAGGCCTGATTGGTCTGCTCAAACGGGAAGACCCGATCTATGACCGGGCGGATGATGCCCGACTCGACGAGAGACGTGATTTTGGTCAACTGCTCGCCATTGGCCGCCATGAACAGGAACGAATATCGGACATCTGCGCGTTTGGCCCGCCGCCTGATGCCGGCGCTCAAAACGCGCATGACCAAGTTCAGCACCACGTTCAGACCCTTCTCCCTGGCAAACGCAGCGTCGGGCGGACCGGAGATCGAAACGGCGAGACCACCCGGCTTCAACACACGCAGCGACTTTTCGAGGGTCTTGTTGTCCTGGCTGTTCAGGACGACGTCGTAGCCCGAAAGGACTTTCTCGAAGTCATCCTTCTTGTAGTCGATGATGACATCGGCGCCCAGATTCCTGACCATATCCGTGTTGGACGCGCTGGTTGTCGTGGCGACCGTCGCGCCGAGGTGCTTTGCCAATTGAATGGCGAATGTTCCCACTCCGCCGGAACCAGCCTGAATGAAGACCTTCTGTCCTTTCTTCAGCTTCGCCCTTTCAACCAGCGCCTGCCAAGCGGTTAGCCCCACCAGGGGAATGGACGCAGCCTCTTCCATGCTGAGGTTCTTCGGCTTCAGGGCCACGTCCGCATCATTAATGGCGATGTGCTCGGCGAAAGTCCCGACCCGACCGTCGCGTGGTCGCGCATAGACCTCGTCGCCCGGTTTGAACTGTCGGACTTTCGAGCCGACGCGAATGACCGTTCCGGCCACGTCATGGCCTGCAACGAAGGGCCGGCGATATGGCAGAATGAGTTTGAATTCTCCGTCCCTGATCTTGGAGTCCAGCAGATTGAGGCTGGCGGCATGGATCTGCACCAGCACGTCATTCTCCCCTACTTCCGGCTCCGGAACCTCTCCAAGCCGCAGGGGAGCGTTCTTTGCGTATCGATCGACGATGAAGGCCTTCATTGTTGCTTTCCCAAATTGAGGAGACCCGGAGCGACGTGTCCCTATTGCATTACGATCATTTAGTGATAATATGACCGTAATGCAATAGCTGATCGAAGGAGAAAAAACATGCGTTACGAGAAGGGCAGGAAAGACGCATCGCGGCAGCGGATTATGGATGTTGCGACCGAACGGTTTCGTTCCGACGGCATCGCTGCATCAGGTATCGCCGGCATCATGGGCGAAGCGGGGCTGACCAATGGAGCTTTCTATCCCCATTTTCCGTCCAAGGCGGCGCTTGTGCGCGAGAGTGTGGCGGCGGCCCTGGAGGTTCAGGCGACCCAGATTCAAGAGCTGTTGGCCGCCGGCGGCTTGTCAATGGCCATTGACACGTATCTGTCGGCGGAACACCGGGACAATCCCGGCAAAGGTTGCGCTTCAGCCGCGCTGTTACCCGAAATTGCGCGTGAGCCGGCCGATACGCGCCAAGTCTACGCCGAACACCTGCTGAAGCTCGTACGCCAGGTGGCGGCCGAACTCACGCCCGACGCCCGCGATCCCGAAGATGTCGCGTTCGGCGTCTTTGCGACCCTGATCGGCACGCTTGAGCTGTCGCGCGCGGTGAACGGGACCGAACTGTCCGATCGCATTCTTGAGGCTGGCTCGGTGGCGGCGAAGGCGCTGCTCCAGCCCCGCGAGAACGACAAGCCACAAGAAAGGAAACCATCATGAACGTGCATCAGCTATCGCGACCTGCCGCGATCATCAAACACAGGGACGTGCCGACGAAAACGGTCGACGTCGGCGGTACGAAATTCGCCTACCGGGAACTCGGGCCCACAACCGGGGTACCGGTGATCTTTCTTACCCATCTGAGTGCGGTTCTCGACAATTGGGATCCCCGGGTGGTCGATGGCATTGCCGCAAAACGGCGAGTTATTACCTTCGATAACCGTGGTGTTGGCGCATCAGGCGGCTCCACTCCCAACACGGTGGAGGCGATGGCCCGCGACGCGATCGCCTTCATCCGGGCCCTCGGTTTCGAGCAGGTCGATCTTCTCGGCCTATCTCTTGGCGGCTTCATCGCCCAGGCGATTGTTCAGCTGGAACCTGGTCTGGTTCGCAAGATCATCCTCGCCGGAACCGGCCCAGCCGGGGGTGCCGGCATCGACAGGGTGACGTTCGTCACCATCTTCGACATGATCCGCGCCGCGCTGACCATCAAGGATCCAAAGAACTACCTCTTCTTCACCCAAAGCCCCAACGGCAAGAGGGCGGCGCGCGCGTTTCTGCAGCGATTGAAGGAACGGACCAATGACCGCGACAAACCCATCGCGCTCGGCGCCTTCAACCAGCAGCTCAAGGCAGTCCGTGCCTTTGGCCAGGAGCGCCCTGCCGACCTATCGCGTATCCGGCACCCGGTCCTCGTGGTGAATGGCGATCACGACAGAATGGTGCCCACCAGCAATTCCGTCGACCTGGCACGGCGCTTTCCCAATGCCGAGTTGGTCCTGTACGAGGACGGCGGGCATACGGCCATTTTCCAGTATCACGGCGCCTTCGTGGAAAAGGCCCTGGACTTCCTCGAGGCCTAGCGCATCGGCCCGAAAATCGGAATCGATTTTCGGAAAGCACGATGCGCAGATTCAAAAGTGCTAGAGCGTACTTTGTGCGTCCAAGTGGACGCACGTCGCTCTAGCGGCGGCCCACTTGGTCCGATCAATCGGGGGACGACCAGCTGCAAATGCAAATGCAAGGTTGAACGACGCTTAGCCTGCCGTGGCCGGCGTCTTCAGCCGAACGTCGCCAGAGGCTCAGTGCGAACCTCGACCCACTGGCAGCGCCGGCTGTCGTGATAGAAGGACAGGAAGGGCGGCGGGAACGATGGGTCGGCGAAAGCACCCACCGGGATGGCAATCAGACCGGACTGGACATCGATCCGGTAATGGACGGTGGTGCCGCAATCCGGGCAGAAGCTGTAGATGACACGGCCGCCCTCCTCGCCAACACGCGTGAACTCCGCCGATCGCCCCTCGATCGATACTTTGTCCTCGGGAAACCGCGCATTGAAGCTGAACGCGCTGCCCGTGCGCCGCTTGCAGGCCAGGCAATGGCATACGGAGACGCGTACCGGCTCGCCCGAGCAGGTGGCTGACAGCTGACCGCAGGAACATTGGGCGCGGCGCGTGACCATGGCTGGACCCTTTCAGCGTACGACATCAATGGGTTTCGGCACGGGCCCTGAGCTCAGCCCTCTTCTCGTCGGAGACGACGGCAAGGTCGAGCACCTTCTGCAATTCGGCGGCATGGCGGAACGACGGCTCGGCCTGAACGCCAGTGCGCACTGCGTCGACAAAGCGCTGGTAGTTGGTCGGCACCGTTCCGGCATCGAGAACCTGCCATTTGGCGTCCTCGACATTCTCGCCCATGCACGCCTTCAGCTCCGAGCCGTTCAGATTGTGAACGACTTCGATGCCGCCCTTGTCGCCATAGATGCGCAGCCGCAGTTCGTTCAGATGACCGGTTGCCCAGCGGCTGGCATGGACGACGCCGAAGGCGCCGTTGCTGAAATCCAGCGCCATGGTGAAGCTATCATGGGCGTCGAGCTCGTACTCGCCGATCCGGTTGCCGGGCGCCTTGTCAAAGGACCTGAGGCGGCAGAACACATGGTCGACGTCGAGTGCGGCGCCATAGCTGGCGAAATCGAGGATGTGGATGCCGACGTCCCCCAGCACGCCATTGGAGCCGTGGCCGCGTGACAGCCGCCACAGCCATTTCGGATCGGTGCGCCAGTCGCCCCAGAATTTGGAGACCAGCCAGCTCTGCAGATAGGACGCTTCGACGTGCCTGACCTGACCGATCTCGCCGGCAAGCACCATGGCGCGCGCCTTCTGCAGTGCTGCAACGTTGCGGTAGGTCAGGTTGACCATGTTGATGATGCCGGCTTGCTCGGCGGCATCGGCCATTTCGTTAGCCCTCTGGTAATTTTCGGCCAGCGGTTTTTCGCACAGCACCGGCTTGCCCGCCGCGATCAGCATCATGGTGGTCGGATGGTGGATGCGATCCGGCGTCACGTTCGCCACCGCGTCGAACTTGTCCCATGTGAGCGCATCTTCCAGCGAGGTGAAGCGATTGGGGATGCCGTTGGTGTCCGAAAATTCATCGAGGCGCTTGCGGTCGACATCGACAGCGCCGACCAGTTCGACGCCCTCGATCTTACCGAACTGCCTGGCGTGCTCCTCCGCCATCCAGCCGGTGCCGAGTATCAACAGACGCATAATTCTTATCCTTAGGAATGGGCTTTATCTTGTTGTTCGACCGTGGATTTTCCAAGCCAAAGGCTCGGGATTCCTAGCGATAGCCGGCTTCATCGGCGGCGTGGAGTTTTCCGCCGCGCTCGACGATCGGCTCAAGCGCCTTTTCCACCGGCACGTTCGGCGCGTCGAGGATGGCTGGGTTTGACCCCTGCGGGTAGTGCGCCCATTTCACTGCATTGCGCAGCACCTTCTGCACGGTAGCGTCGTGATAGGTCGGATAGGTCTCGTGACCTGGCCTGAAATAGAAAATGTTGCCGGCGCCCCGGCGATAGGTCAGCCCCGACCGGAACACTTCGCCGCCCTGGAACCAGGAGATGAAAACCGTTTCCAGCGGCTCCGGCACGGCGAACTGCTCGCCATACATCTCCTCATTCTCGAGCTCGAAATACTCGCCGATACCGGCAGCGATCGGGTGGTTGGGGCTCGTCACCCAAAGCCGCTCGCGCTCGCCGGCCTCGCGCCATTTCAGCGTGCAGGGCGTGCCCATCAGCGTCTTGAATATCTTCGAGAAATGGCCGGAGTGGAGGACGATCAGCCCCATCCCTTCCCAGACGCGGCGCGCCACACGCTCGACGACCTCGTCGGCGACAGCGCCATGGTCCTTGTGTCCCCACCACAGCAGGACGTCGGTTTGCGCCAGACGATCGGCCGGCAAGCCATGGTCCGGCTGCTCCAGCGTCGCCCATGACACGGAAATTTCGCGATCGAGCTTCAGCGCGTTGGCGATCGTTGCGTGCATGCCCTCGGGGTAAATCCCCGCGACCACCTCATTGGTCCGCTCGTGGATATTCTCGCCCCAAACGACAGCGCGTATAGTCATGGCATCCTCTTTGATCGGTTGAAGCCGCCGCCCCGGCACCTCCAGTCATAGTATCCCTGGACGGGATTGAAAACCTTCGAGATTGGCCGAAATCTCCCCACAGCTTCGTCATCCCGCGGCGAAGCGGGAGCGAAGCGACGTCGCGAAGACCCTGGGATGAAGAAGCCATGAGACGGCCGCCGCGACGACCTACGCGCCGCGCCTTCCGGCACGATCTGCATCAGCGGCTTGGTTAGCCGCGCACGACGAGACGCTTGACCTTGCCCTTCTTGAAGGCGGCGAGGAAGCGGGCATAGTCCTTGAAAACGACGCAGCCGCTCGATTCTCCGCGGCGGCCGCGCAGCAGGTAGGTGTGCGCAAGAAAGCCGTCCCGACCAAATTTGTTCTTGCCGTCGATAGGAGTGAGACGCAGCGCCTCGACGCCATGGAAGCGCGATTCACGCAGCCTCAGATCGTAGGTGTGGGGCGGCGTCGGGCCGGCATTCTTCCGGTTGGCGTAGCGCGGCTGGTCGGCCATCGCGCCCAGTCCCGAATGCGCCTCGAGCCGCGAACCGTCCGGCATATAGACGGTTTTCGCCGAGATGTCGTAGACGGCGACGCCGCTGCCGATGCCGGGCTTGGTGAACAGGTTGCGGAAGGCCCCGCCGCCCGCCGGGCTGTCGGGTTTGGCATAGGCCAGCATGTCTGCGGCCTTCGACCGCTTGGCCGGCTTGACCGGGCTGCCCTGCATGCCCGGGCTGCCTTGCATGCCCTGCTTGGCTTGCATACTTGGCATCGCCGCCGGTGACGAACTCCTCGGCGACAAGGCTGGCGCCCGGGGCATCTCGTCCTGCGGAGCGTCGGCGGTCTGCGCTTTGTTGGATTTGGGCGGCTGAGACGGGGCCTTGGCGGCCTTCGATGCCTGAGCCTTGGGCGTTTTGGCCTTGGGGGCCTCGACCTTGGGCGCCTCGACATGGGGCGCCTCGTCTGACTGGTCGACTTCCGCCCGCGGGCGGAAGGTCGGCAACGGGACGCTGTCGGGCATCTCGTTCTGCGGCGGCAGCGAGGCCATCTGCACCTCGCCCTCCGGCGGCGCAGCAGGGTCGGCCGTCGCCACGTCGGGCAGCACCTCGATCATCTGTTCCGGCAGTGCATTCGCTAGCGCCAGCGCCAGGCGGGAGGATCGGTCGATCTCCGTTAGCTCGGGCCCAAAGCGCACGGACGCCGGACCATGCTCATCGGCCAGGCGCACCGGTTTCTCGACGCGCCCGGCCGCCGACAGGCTGGCAAGCATGGGAGGTGCTGCGTCGGTAAAGGCAGCAGCAAGCTTTTGCGGCGACAGCGCCGCCTTCGCCACCACGGCGTCGAAGCGCGTTTGCGGCGAGATTTCTGCGACAAGCGGCACGGTAGCCGGCTGCGCCAGCGGTTTGAGACGCGCCAACTTGCCTTCATGCACGAAACTCGCGGCGGCCCGCGCGCAACCGGCATCGCAGCGGCCGAGCAGTGACGCCTGACGCTGCCGGCTTGCCGGTAACGGCGCCCACGAATTGGTCCATGAATTGGCAAGCGTGCGATCGGCGAGCGCGATGGTGCGCGGCGCGCGCAGGCTTTGCGGAAGACTGTTGGAGGCAGCGGTGAGCGAGGTTCCCACCGAATAGAGGCCGGCCATGGTCGCCACCGACCACAGAGCGACCGCAACGCCAACAACGGGAACCGCGACCCAGCGCAGCCCGGGCCTCATCGAAGTCAATCCAGAGTCAGGATTGTCACCCCGGTTTTTCAAACGCACAAACGCCATACACCAACCTCAATCGGCCTTGCGGCATGCGGGGCTCGCAGCCGTCACAATCACAGTCGCCTGGTGCCCCCTGCACGCTTCGCGTCTGTTGCCGATTGATTCAAAAGATGGACAAACTTGGTTAACCAATCCCTCTACCGATCGCCGATTGGGCGAAGGTCGATAACAAAAAAGCCCCCTCCACGACTAAGAAAATGGCGGGAATGCCCTCCGTATCAGGCTTTGCTGCCCGTTTTTGCCGACCGAGTCAAGAAACCGAAAGGACTAGACCTTGCCTGGGCGGGCGACAGCTGAAGCTTTCTCGGATCAAAAGCGTCGCGTCACCCATAATCGTCTGCGCGCAGGCAGCGTTGCCGGCCCGGCTTTGCATACAGGTAAATTCGATTGTGCTAATATACCTTGGTCATGCACATTTGTGCGCGACCAACAAACGGGAGGATGCGATGGGAACCATGAATCGCAGGTCTGCAATTGCTCTCGGCGTCACCGCCGCCGCTGTAACACCGCTATTCGCCTTGGCGACGCCTGCAAGGGCCGCCAAGCAATACGGCCCGACGGAGGGCAAGGAGGTTGCGCCCGGCATCAGAGTGGTGGAGGTCGGCACTGGCAACTCCGACATTCCCGCTTACAAGAGCATCTCAATCGTCGATATAGTCTTCCAGCCCGGAGCAGTCTTTCCTGAAACCGTGATGGACAACGACATGGTATGCACGATTGCTGCCGGCGAATTCACGATCAAGAAGGCGGACAAGGAATTCAAACTTAAGGAAGGCGAGATGTACACTTGCGCCAAGGGCAAGACCGATGGTGCCACGAATACAAGTAGCGTGGTCGGCGTGCATCGCATTGCGATCTTGATGCCTGCCTAGACCAATTCCAGGAAAAGTGTGCAGCGGTTTCTGCCCGGAAACTGCACAAAGAAATAGCCAGAGCGGTTCGGCGAACCGCTCTGGCGCATGACCGAAATGAGGCCCGCGACCTCCGCCGGAGGTGCGGGCCTTGTCATTGCGTGCACACGCCTATGCGGCGCGCAGGTTTTCCGCCGGCCGCAAATTCTGGTTCATGCGGAACAGGTTCAGCGGGTCGTAGTGCTGCTTGATTTCCAGAAGTCGCCGGTAGTTGCCGCCATAGGCTGCTTCGACCCGGTCGACCTCGTCCTCGGGCATGAAGTTCACATAGGCCGTGCCGGCGGCATACGGCCTGATCGCCTCGTAAACACCGCGCGCCCAGTCGATGCAGGCGCGGTCCATTTGCGGTTCGCGCCAGCGGGCGTGGACATTCATGACGAAATGCGCGCTGCGTTGCGGAAACGCCGTTGCATCCGCTGTCACGCGGCCCGCGGCACCGCCGATATGGGCGAAGAATATCTCGCATTCTGGCCCCGGAAGCCGGGGTATCGCGGCCGTGACGACCTCGATCGCGCTGTCGGAAAGCTCGGTGAAGTCATGGCTCTTCCAGTAGTTTCGAGCGCCGGGCGTCAGCAACGGATCGAATGCCTGCTCCCAGCCGGCGAACGGGTTGGGGCCGACCACATCGGCAATCGGTGTGCCGATGGCGCGAAGCCTTTGCGTCGCTTTCTCGCCCTCCTGAAGATCGCCGCAATAGCACATGGCCAGGACCAGCACCTCCTTGCCATGCCATTCGGCGGGCAAGAACGGCAGCGGCGGCGCCTGCCGCATGACCACCCAGCAGGTCAGCTCATTGGGCGCTGCTTCGAGCGCCGCTCGGTATTCCCGCAACACATTTTCGGCATCGGCGAAAGGATGAACGACAAGCCCCGCCAGCACCTGCGGACCAACGTGGTGGAGCTTGAACTCGAAGGCCGTGACGACGCCGAAATTGCCGCCGCCACCGCGCAGCGCCCAGAACAGGTCCGGGTTTTCGGTCTGGCTGGCGCGCAGCAGCTTGCCGTCGGCGGTAACCACATCGGCGCAGAGAAGATTGTCGATGGTCAGGCCGAATTTCCGGGTGATCCAGCCGAAGCCGCCGCCCAGCGTCAGGCCTGAAATGCCGGTGGTCGAGTTGATCCCGATCGGCACTGCCAGTTCGAAGGCCTGTGTTTCCGCGTCCACATCGGCGAGCGTCGCTCCAGGTTCCACCCATGCCCGCCGCGTCGCCGGATCGACCCGCACGGACTTCATCGGCGACAGATCGATCATCAGGCCGCCATCGCAGACGGCGCTGCCGGCGATATTGTGGCCACCGCCGCGAACCGCGAGGAGGAGCCCATTTTCCCTGGCAAAATTCACTGAAGCGATAACGTCGGCGGCACCGGCGCAGCGCACGATCAGCCCGGGCCGCCGGTCGATCATGGCATTCCAGATGCTGCGTGCGTCGTCATAGGCGGCGTCGCCTTCCCTCAGCATGGTGCCGCGCAATTGTGCCGAAAGCGCTTCAAGGGCCGCGGCTTCGACCGTCGTCTTGCCGCGTTCAAGCGTGGTGAGGCTCATGCTGTTCATGGCTTTCCTCCCGATTTGCTTTGAGCCGTTTTCCGCTCAACCCAAAGTGTGCCCTTATATTAGATATCGCGCAAGTTATTGCCCGACGGCTGGCGTCGCCGGCTGGATGGCTGCACCGGCGGGCCAAGCCGAGGGATCGAGGTAAAACAATCTCGCCGGTTCGATCGAGGAACTACGCAGCGGTCCGCGGAGTTAGGCATATGACCGACCAATGCATAGGAGAGCTCTGATGGCACCGCGCAGAAAACCCGACGATCCGTCCGAAGGTCCGACCATCGAACAGCAGGATTGGGACGCGATCAAAGGCGGCAAAATTCTACCGGACAGCGTGCCGGGAAACGGCGACATCCGTTACGACCTCGAGAAGGAGGCAGAACTGCCCGAGGAAGACGACGACAATCCATACCAGGACAGCGATGAGGCACTGCCGGACGACGAGGAGGAACGCGCTCTCTCGCGTAACCCCTCGAAGCAAGATATCGACGAGCCATGAACGGCAGCATTCAGGCGTGCGCCAAATTCCGTGAAAATTCCTGCACCGACAGAAAAGACCCCGCGGGGAGGAAGCGCGGGGCCTTTGTCCGAATGCCGTCCGAACGGCTTTCATAGTCGCTGGAGTAGAACGACTGTGCTTCCAACCGTGGCGGGCGGATGTTGTTCCATCGAAACCGAAAAAAGATGGCGCCGTTTGCCGTTTTCGCCAGCATGGCTTGGATTGCCATCGGCCTCAACCCGTCAGACAAAGCCGGGAACCGGCTTTGTCTTGCCGCTTAGTTGCGCGCCCAATGTCAGTGTCTGTGGGAAATTCCGGACAATTGCCGCCATCAAGGTGGCGCTGCCGGGGCGAAGGGCAATTCCGGCAAGTGCTGCAGCGGCGTGGACCCGTGTCGAAAAGAGTCTTTTCCAGGCCGCCTCATAGCGTCTGCCGGCAGCCTCGCGCCCCACCCGGCCGCTTGGCGCGCATGCGAGTTCGCAAGCCAGCAGCCAGCCGGACTGAAGCGCCATCGAGATGCCCTCGGCGATAACAGGATGAGACTCTCCGGCTGCATTGCCGACGCGGAAGATGTCCCGTTCGTAGCAGGAGCGAATGCCCGGCCGGATCGGGCCTGCGGCAAGCCACGGACCGTCGCGGTGAGCTGCCCCAAGGGCATCCCTGACACCCCGGCACGATTCCATCAGATGGCGGGAGACCGCATCGGCGGCCGACACATGGCTGTGGTTTGGGCCACGGTGTTTACGCAACCGCGCCAGCATATCGCGCCGAATGCAGCACGAGATCGACAACCGGCCATGATCCGCCGAGACCATGCCGCCATAACCGCCAGGGAATGCCAGCAAAGGCATCAAATCAGGCGCCAGGGACGACCCGGTGAAATGCGCCTTGAAGCCTAGCAGGTCCGAGGGGCGGTTGCTCTTTCCGGGTTGGCTGGGCAGCGGTCCTGGTTCCCAGGAGCCGTGTGCGGCGACAATCACCGGCGCACGCAACATCGTCGTTTCGCTTCCGGCTTGAATTCGCACCATTTGCATCTCGCCATCCGGGTCGACGGCGACGGCGTGATAGGGCTGAAAGATTTCGACGCCCGCCGATCGCGCCGCCTGCAAAAGCAGACAGTCGAGAATGTCCCGGCCAAGCGCCCGGCCGAAGCCATCTTTTGCAGAGCGCCCATCTTTTGCAGGGGGCCCATCGTTTGCACGGGGCCCATCTTTTGCACGGGGCATTGGCGCCTCGATGCAGGTCTCGCCGGAAAAGAAGCCGACGCGGCGGATTTCGGGGCCGGCATTGGCACGCCAGGCATCGCCGATCTCCAGCTGGTCCAGAAGCGCGAGATTGCTTGCCGATATATATTCGCCGCAGACCTTGCGGCGCGGGAACGCGCTCTTCTCCACGATAGCCACGGCCCACCCGCGCCGGGCCAGCGTGAGCGCGACGGATGTGCCCGCCGGGCCGGCGCCTATGATGATCGCGTCATGGGTCCGCGTCATAGGTCATCACCGGTGCTGGCGCCGACGAAAATGTGGGAAAAAAGGCCGGCGCGCCGTTCCTCGACCGGTTTGCCTTTTGCCGCAAGCCAGAGACCAGAAAGCTCGCTGCCGCGAAAACCGGCGCGCACGCTTTGAGCCGCGTCGTTTCGTGTGACATCATTGGCGCCGATTGCCGGGAGAAGACGGATTGCGGCCAGCGCCAGTTTCGCCCGCAACGGCTCTGTCGCCAACATCAGCGGGGCCTTCGGCACCATCAGTGCAAACAGGCGCACGAGCTCGGCGTCGTCGAAATGATGCAGAAACAGATTGACGGTGATCGCGTCGAACCGCCTGCCCTCATTCTTTCTTGCCCAGTCGAAGACATCGGCGGTGATGCCTTCGGCCGTCCACCCCAGCCTGTCGAAATCACCACGCAATTGCGCGGTGATGAGGTCGACGCGGTCGAGCATCACCAGTTCGACCCCAGGCCATTGCCCGGCCATGCGCCGCGCTACCGCCAGCATGAAGGAGCCATCGCCGGCGCCGATCTCCAGAATCCGGCGTGGCGGCTTTGGCACAAATTTCCCGAGCAGCGACGCCATGATCTTTGCCTGAAACATCAGCGCGTTGATGTGACGAAGGTCGCGGCGCGTGGCAAGCGCTCGCGGATCGTCGGCCGCAAGTCCGTCAAGGATTTCCGGCGCAACCTTACGGTGCTCCAGGCCCCTCATGACACGGTTCGAAAAAGCATGGTTTCGGCCGTCAGCCCGGGTCCGAACGACATGCCGCAGCCGAGCAGGCCCGGCGGCGCCTTCAGCATCTCCTTCATCACGAACATGACGGTCGCTGACGACATGTTTCCGTATCGGCGCAACACCTCGCGCGATGGCTCCAGCGCGGTGGGCGCGAGTTTCAGAGCCCTTTCGACGGCGTCGAGAACCGACCGTCCACCCGGGTGCACGGCCCAAAGGTCGACCGCTTCCGCTGTCCGGCCGCTGAGGATGGCGTCCTGGTTGCTCCGCAACGCTTCATGAATCGCTGCCGGGACCTGGCCGGAAAGAACCATCTCGAAGCCGTGGTCGCGAATGCTCCAGCTCATCAGGTCACGCCGCTCACGCGCCACGATACAATGAAAGCTCTCGAGCTCGACGCCGGCCGGCTCTGCGGTGACGAGCGCGGCCGCGCAGCCGTCGCCCCAGAGGCAGAACGACAGCAGCTTTTCCAGTTCGGTCGTTTCGCGCAGATGCAGCGTGCAGAGTTCGATATTGACCAGGAGGACCTTGGCGCGAGGGTCGGAGCGGACGATGTGGCGGGCAAGCTTGAGACCGTTGATCGCCGCGTAGCATCCCATGAAACCAATCATCGTGCGTTCGACCCTGTCCGGCAGGCCGCATCGCGCAACCAGATCCAGGTCGATGCCCGGCGCCGAAAAACCGGTGCAGGTGGTAACGACGAGATGAGTGATGCGGCGAGCGTCATCGCCAAGCTCCAATCCGTCGACGCCTTTTTGCGCCAGAACAGGCGCGGCATCTCCGAACATTGCCATTCTCTCGGCCGTTCCAGGAAAGGCGCCCCGGATAAAAGTCCCAGCCAGATCTGCTGATGGTCCTTCGGGGTCGCCAGCGGGTGCAAAGCAGGAATAGCGGCGCTCGATGCCGGCGAGATCAGCCATGCGTTCGAAAATTCTTCGGCGATCGGCCACAAGCATGGAGGCCGCGAAACGCAGATAGAATTGATGAACCTCGTGCTCCGGCACCGCTGTCGCGATCCGGTTGATATAGGCTTTGGCCGGCATATTCTGTCTCCTCGGCGTATGCACGGTGTAACGTGAGGCCACCGCCGGAGGGTCTTTGCTCACCAAGGATGGAGCGTTGTTCGATAAACGTTTCCGAAAACTGATTTCATCCCGAGATTCGGCACACGCTGTTGCAAAGCGATGCTGCGGTTCGCCGGCACTAGCAATATAGGCTCCATCGCCGAGGCGTCGACGGGAGAGCCCGCGCTTCTGGCAGATGCGAGCCGCGGGCCGAGGCGCCTTGCGTCCGGCACTCACCGGGCACCGTCTTTTTCCTGCATCGACGGAACATTAGCGCATACTAACAGTTGTAGGATGACAGCGGGTATCTCCCGGATATTGGCTGCTGGATCGGGGTCCGTACCCCGGTCGGCCCGCGCTCCTCCAGAGGCGCGGGCCTCCCGGTCCTGAGGGCGGCTATTGGAACAAGAATGCCGAGCAGGCGTTCCACAAATTATGTCCAGCTGCCCGGGATGCGCGGAAAAGACAAAGGAGAGCTGTCATGAACAATATCATCTGGCTGGTTGGGGCCGTCGTTATCGTAATAGCGATACTCAGCTTCCTTGGCCTTCGTTAACATTCGCCTTTAGCGAAAAGGCGACGCAGGACTAAGTAGTCACTTGGATCTACTCCGAAACCCATACCGCAGCGCTAGCTGACGCCGCTGTGTCACGCGCTTTCCTGCTGCAAGTGTTCCGATTCCAATCGCCCGATCGTTTAAGCAAAGCACGATGTTGATCTGCGCACGCCAGCACTTGCGTCGCATCGGTCCGCTGGGGGTTGCGAACTCTCGAAGCCGGTCGCCAAATTGCGTGCGCGGTATGAAGCCAAGGCTTCTTTCTCGTCTTGATGTCAGGGCATTGGGACTTGCAAAAGCCGCACTTTGAGGCCAGCCTATGCGCATGATGGCACGCCGGTCGGCAAAGCAATTGCTTGTCATGCTGCTCGCGGTCTTCCTGACCGCCGGGTTCAGCCTTGCCGGCGCTCAGGCGAGCGTCATGTCGGCGCAGATGATGACGACGACGTCGGACAAAGCCATGGTCATGCACTCCGACGCGGACACGGCCATGTCGTCCCACATGGCTGGCGACTGCAAGGCGTGCCCCAAAGGAGCCGGCGACAAAGGCGATCCTATGCATTGCCCGCCGACCTGCATCGCACCGGTGCTCGCGGTGCTGCCGCAAGGCATCGCCATGAGGATAGTTGCGCGGATGCAGGAGCCGTTGGCGCTACCGACCCCGCTTCTTCACGGGCGAAGTTCCCTGCCCGACCCATACCCTCCAAGACAAGCGATCTGATCTGACGCCGTTTCAGCCGTCCTGCGGCTGATTGTCGGCGCTCGATCGCCCACTGCGCTCATTGTGGCGTAGCGGGCGCGGACAGCAGGTCAATCGATGTCGGACGGTCGCCGTCGATCGAGATCGCAAAGGGCATAAGGGTGCATTCCGATTCCAGTTATTTGATTTCACGCCGCAGGTTTCTCGTTGCGGCGGCGGGGGTTGCCGCGTCCGCATCGATGCGTCCCAGGTGGGTATCCGCCATGGAGGAGCGCCGGATCAGGGTTGCGGCGAGCCAGGCCCGGCTCACCGGCCCCGATGGCCCGCAAACCCCGGTATGGGCCTATGACCGGACAGTTCCCGGCCCAGCGCTACGCCTGCGGCAAAGAGAGCCGGCCCGTATCGTCGTCGACAACGGGCTCGACGAGGACACTACGGTTCATTGGCATGGCATACGATTGCCAAATGCGATGGACGGCGTGCCAGGCCTGACCCAGAAGCCGATCAAGCCGGGCGAGAGCTTCGTCTATGAGTTCACGCCGCCCGATGCCGGCACCTTCTGGTATCATCCTCATGCCGACAGCCTGGTGCAGCTCGGCCGCGGCCTTGCCGGCGCACTGATCGTCGAGGAGGCCGAGCCGGTCGCCGTCGACCGCGATCTCGTGTGGCTGCTGCAGGACTGGCGGCTTGCCAAGGATGGACAGATCGCTGCCGGCTTCGGCAACATGATGGACGCGGCGATGTCCGGCCGCGTCGGCAATGTCGTCACCATCAACGGTGGGGCGCCGGCAGATCAGAAGGTGCGCGCTGGCGAGCGCGTCAGGTTGCGACTGGCCAATGCGTCGCTCGCCCGCATCATGGCCTTGCGCTTCGAAGGTCATCGCCCGGTTGTCGTCGCGATCGACGGCCAGCCCTGCGACCCGCACGAACCGGATAGCGGGCGCCTTGTGCTCGCGCCGGCCATGCGCATCGATGTGATGCTCGACATGCAGGGCGATCCGGGCAAGCGCTACGCCGTGATCGACGATTTTTATGATGGCCTCGCCTACACACTGACCACGCTCGCCTATGACGAGGCGCCGCCGCTGCGCGCGCATCCTCTCGACGCGCCTGTCGGCCTGCTGCGCAATCCGCTGCCGGCCCCGGATCTCGCCGGGGCCGAGCGCCAAGAGATCGTGCTGCAAGGCGGCATGATGGGCGGAGGCAAGCTCGCCGGCGTCGGCGGCATGATGGGGATGGGGATGCCCGGTATGAATGGCGAGGCCGCCTGGGCGATCAACGGCACGTCGATGACCGGCGACGGCCACGCCGGCATGGCGCCGCAATTCACGCTGAGACGCGGCACGACCTGTCATCTCACCATGCGCAACGAAACCGCTTGGTGGCATCCGATGCACATCCATGGCTTCAGCATGTCGGTGCTGTCGCGCAATGGTTCGTCGGTGCCGCACCGGCAATGGCAAGACACGGTGCTGCTTGCCCCAAAAGATACGATCGAATGCGCCTTCGTCGCCGACAATCCCGGCGACTGGATGCTGCACTGCCATGTCGCCGACCACCAGATGGCCGGCCTGATGACCGTCTTCCGCGTAACCTGAATCCATTCGTTCAACGAAGGAGAACTGCAATGAAACTGACCTACCGCCTCGCCGCCCTTGCCGCGCTGATCGCAACGCCGCTGCCCGCGGTCGCCGCCACGATCGAAGCGGTGATGTACAAGAACCCGCAATGCAGTTGCTGCGAGTCCTATGCCGCCTATCTCGAGCAGAACGGCTTCAAGGTCGATATCAAGCCGGTCAACAATCTGTCGCAGATCAGCAGCGATGCCGGCGTCCCCGCCGACCTCGAAGGCTGCCACACGCTGATGGTTGACGGCTATGTCATCGACGGCCTAGTGCCGATCGACATCGTCAGGAAGCTTTTGACGGAACGCCCCGCCATATCAGGCATCACCCTGGCCGGCATGCCGACCGGCGCGCCCGGCATGGGCGGCGAGAAGTCAGGGACCTGGACGATCTACGCCTTCACAAAGGACGGCAAGGCGCCGACCGTCTACGCGACGCGGTGAAAACAGTCGTGACCATGAGCAAACTGGCCATGGCCCTGGTTGGCATGCTGCTGGTGTTTTCGCGGTCGGCATCGGCTTCCGAACCGCCGCAGAATTTTGCCGTTCACGAAATCCCGGTGCCGGTGCCAGAAATCAGCTTCGAGGACGGCGATGGTCGACCCCGAAGCCTTGCCGATTTTTCCGGCAAAATCGTGCTGCTCAACGTCTGGGCGACATGGTGCGCCCCCTGCCGGAAGGAGATGCCGACGCTCGACCGGCTGCAGGCCGAGCTCGGCGGGCCGGATTTCGAGGTCGTCGCGCTGTCGATGGACCGCGCCGGCCCGGACATCGTGAAAAAGTTCTTCGCCGAGATCGGCATCGAGCACCTCGCCCTCAATATCGATACCTCAGGCAAGGCCATGTTCGCCATTGGCACCGTCGGCCTTCCAGCGACTTTGCTGATCGATCGCAACGGCAAGGAAGTCGGCCGGCTGATCGGCCCGGCGGAATGGGACGCGCCCGGCATGGTCGACTTCATCCGCAGCCGCATCGCTGCCAGGTGAGAAAGGAACAGATATGTCCGAGCCAAAGGCTCGCTGCGTCGCGCCGGCTTTGAACGAATGGAGGCGTTTGCTGCTACGCGTAATTGCCATCGCGGCGCTGATCGCAGGCTTTGCGTATCCGGCGCAAGCTCACTCGCTCGGCGAAGTCGATGCCATGCTTCAGAGCGACGAGAAATATTTCCAGACGCTCGACAGACCGGCGCCCGATTTCACACTGCGTACCGCCGACGGGCGTGTCGTGCGGCTGGTCGATTTGCGCGGCAAGGTCGTCATCCTCCACTTCATCTACACATCGTGCCCCGATGTGTGCCCCCTGCATGCCGAGAAGATCGCCGAGATCCAGAAAATGGTGAACGGCACGCCGATGAAAGGCCAGGTGACCTTTGTGACCATCACCACCGACCCTGTGAGGGACACGCCGGACGTGCTGCGCAATTACGGACCGGCGCACGGGCTCGACCCGGTCAATTGGCTGTTCCTGACCACGACCGCGGGTCAGCCTGAGGATGCGACCCGGAAGCTCGCGGAAGCCTTCGGCCACAAGTTCGCCTTGACCGATGGCGGTTACCAGATGCACGGCACCGTCACGCATGTGATCGACAAACAAGGCCATTGGCGCGCGAATTTCCACGGCCTGAGTTTCGCGGCGGTCAATCTTGTCACCTTCGTCAACGCGCTGACCAACAATGTCGAGCGCCCGCACCATGAGAAGGAAACGGGGTGGTGGGCGAAAATCAAGGGCATGTTCTGAGGCACCATTCGTCTTGACCGAAATTTACGACGAACTTATTCCCATCGGAATCGCCGATGCTCACCGGCGAGGGCGGGCTTCCACCGACCATAGAGGCGACCGCAATGATGAATGGCCCAATGGGTATGTGGATGATGGGCGGCATGGGGCTCACATGGGTCCTGGTGCTTGTCGCCCTTGTGCTCGTGATTGCAGCGCTCCTCAAATACCTGCGAAGCTGACGGGGCTGACGATCGCGACCCGAAGAGCGACAGGACCGCGATGGAGAAAGGATCGCGGACAGGTGAAATTCCCAGTCCGCAAGCACGGTTTTACCGACGAGCAGATCGTGGACGCGCCGAACCTGTGGGACGGCTGCGGCGGGGCATCCAAATTGCCATACCGGGTTGACCTTCTAGCTACAGGAAGGTTTACTTTCCCACTGACCAAGGAGATTTTCATCATGAACATTGGTATCGCATCCGAAAAATCCGGCCTGCCGTCCAAGACGATACGCTACTATGAGGACATCGGGCTTTTGCGCCCGGCCCGGACGGAGAATGGCTATCGTGACTATTCGGCAGACGACATCCACCGCTTGCGATTTCTGCAGCGCTCGCGCAGCCTGGGTTTTTCGGTCGACGAGTGCCGCCAGTTGCTGTCGCTCTATCAAGACAGGGACCGCGACAGCGCCGACGGGAAGGCCATTGCCAAAGCCAAGCTCGTGGAGATCGACAGGAAGATCGCCGAACTGGTGGGATTGCGCGGCCTGCTGCATCATCTGGTTGAGCATTGCCATGGCGACGAGCGGCCGGACTGCCCGATCATCGACGAACTGGCGGGAGAAGGCCTGGTTCAGTGAAATGGACCGCCGCCACCGTGATGCTGTCGCTTGCCTGCGCCTCCGCGGTGGTGGCCGCGGCTGGACCTGACCCAATCATTGCGACGCGCCAGTCCTCGATGAAGGAGATGGCCGCCGCCGCGAAAACGATCGCCGCGATGTTCGACGGCAAGCTGGCCTATGACGCCGCGGCGTTCAAGGCGGCGGCCGAGACCATCCGCGCCCGCACCGGCCCTACGCTTATCACGGAATTTCCGAGCGCGACATTGGGCGCGCCTTCGGGCGCCAAGTTGGAAATCGATCAAGCCCGTTCGGAATTCGAGGCTCTGGCCCGTCACATCGGGAGGCTGGCCACCACGCTTGCCGCCAAGGCCGAGCGGGCGCCCGCCAGCATCACCGACGACATGAGGATGGGTACCGGCCCGGCGATGGGCGGCGGCAGCCTGCTTGGCAAGCGGCCGGCAGCGGCGCAAGCCGATCCTGCCAAAACTCCTGCCGAGCACCTGTTGCATCTTATCCTGCAGGATTGCTCAAGCTGTCATTCGAAGTTCCGGCAGAAGGTCCTGTGAGGGCCCGACCGAGCACGTGTTGATCAGTCGACGTTCCAGCTAATGTCCCGGCCCGGCGCTTAATTCGCTGCGGCGCCAGGCGGCCGGCGAGATTCCCACCGAGCGCTTGAACTCGCGCCCGAAATGATAGACGTCGCAGAAGCCGCAGGCTTCGGCGATCTCGGCCAGCTTCTGGTCGCTCTGCACCAGCAGCGATTGCGCCTGCATCAGCCGCTCGCGCATCAGCCACTGATGCGGGCTTGTCCGCAGATGTTTTTGGAACAGCCGCCGGATCTGCGAGGGACCGAGCCCGGTAACGGCGAACAGGTCGGGTGCCGTCCAGGCGAAGCCGGGTTCACCGCGCATGGCGTCCAGGGCAGCGGCTAGCGGCTTCGGCAAATCATCAGGACCGGAGCCGGCGAGCGCCCGGTCGACCAAAAGCACGAATTCGGCGACCAGTTGGTTGAGCCTGAAATCAAGGCTGGCGTCGCGCCGCCGCAACGCGGCAAACAGCCGCTCGAACCACGCGACTGGACTCATGGCTTCCGGGAACACGGCCCGCAAGGTCCCCTCTCCGAACAGCTTGCGCCGCAGGATCCCCGGGTCCGGGCCGTCGAGCCTGAACCAGAGCAGGCTCCACGGATCGTGCTCGTCGGCGGCATGCACATGCGGCGCCTCGTTGGCCATCCACACCAGTTGGCCCGGCCGCACCTCCAGCTGCTGTCCCAACGTCTCCACGATACCGTGGCCCGACAGGCAATAGAGGATGTCCTGGCCGGGATAGGTCGCGCGTTCTATCCGGTAATCCGGCGCCGCGGCGACCTTGCCGGCGCGCAGCACGCTAAACGCCGTGCGCGTCCATCCGGCCGCCGGCACATAGTGGAAACTCTCGAGAACCGACGTTCTTCCTCGCATGCGCGTTTTATACAAAAACTGCGCGGTGCTGTCCATTTTGTTCCCTGCCAAGCACCGCTAAGGTTGCTTTCAAGAGGCAGGCGAGGTCGGCATTCAGTTGCATGGACCCGCTCTTCCCAAGGCCCTCGAGGCGCATCGCGCCACTGAGGGCCCGTTCGCGAAGACCAGGGAGGCAAGACGATGCTCGCGATGACCAAGGAAGAAACGGAACACTACATCAGCGACGGGTACATTATCCGCAAGGGGCTGCTGAGCGTGGCCGAGGTGGACGATTTTCGTGACCACGCACGCAGGCAGCTCGAGGCGGAGACCAGGAGCGGAGCCGTCATGGCCAAGGGCGACAAGGAAGGCAAGACCACCCTCCTGAAGATGTGGACCAAGGCGGAGGACGACAAATACGGTCTTCTGGCGCGCGACGAGCGCATGGTCGATCTCGCCCAGGATGCCGTCGGCAAACCCATCTATCTCTACAGCCACAAGATGACGATGAAGCAACCCAATGAGGGCGGCGCCTGGGAATGGCATCAGGATTTCGGCTATTGGTACAATTACGGCTGCCTCGCGCCGGAGATGATGAGCATCTATGTCGCGCTCGACAAGGCGACCCGCGAAAATGGCTGCCTGCAGGTGCTCAAGGGTTCGCACAAGCTCGGCCGCCTCAACCACATCCGCGAGAACGACCAGACCAATGTCGAGCAGGAGCATCTGGAAGCGGCGCTGAAGCGCTACGAGCATATCTATGTCGAGATGGAAGCCGGCGACGCGCTGATCTTCGACGGCAATCTGCTGCACCGCTCCGACGCCAATCGTTCGGACACCTATCGCTGGGGCTATATCTGCTCCTACAACGCCATCGAGAACGCGCCGTTCAAGAAGGTGCGCGAATACGGAAATTACGACGAATTGCATAAGGTGCCTGCCGGTTCGTTCCGCAAGGCGTCCTGACGTCGACAGCAAGGCACGGGCGATCGCGCCCGCACCAACCATGATTGGAAAGATCGTGGAAAGGCAGGGAGATAGAGCCGCATCCTGATTCTGTTTGGGAATAGGCTCTCATGCATCGACCCGCACACGAGCTCGGTTCGGGTCGAGGATGGAACCGGAAGAGGAGTGGCGGTGCCGGTCGTGACCGGCGGTTCGCCACACACAGGGAGGATGCTGTATGGCCGATGCGGTCAGGACCGGCGCGCGCGCGCCAGCCGCGGACCGATTGACGCTGGCGCGGCTGTTGCGGGCGCGCGAAGCTGGCGTGTTCATCGCGCTGCTCGTGCTATGCCTGTTTTTGTCCTTCGCCACCGACGGGTTCCTGACGTCGCTGAACCTGCTCAATGTCGGTCGCCAGATCTCACTGCTCGGGATCATGGCGGTCGGCATGACATTCGTGCTGATCGCCGGCGAGGTCGACCTGTCGGTCGGCTCGACCTACGCATTCTCCGGCCTCGCCACCGGCATGCTGATCATCGCCGGCTGGGCGCTTCTACCGGCGATCGGCGTCGGCCTGCTCACCGGCGTCGCCATCGGGCTCGTCAACGGCGTGCTTTCCACCTATGGCCGGCTGCCGTCGCTGATTGCGACGCTCGGCATGCTGTCGATCGTGCGCGGTGCTGCCCTCATCCTGACCAACGGCCAGCCGGTGACGGTGAACGCCCGCAACGGCGCCCTGCCCGAGGTCCTGCAGACGTTCGGCTTCATGGGCCAGGGCTATCTATTCAGCATCATCCCGATGCAGCTGGTGTTTTTCGTCATCATCGCAGCACTTGCCTGGGTGGTGCTGTCATTCTCCAATTTCGGATTCCGGGTCTACGCCGTCGGCGGCAGCGCCAAGGCCGCGCGTGTTTCAGGCATTTCCGTCAACTCGGTCAAGATCTGCGCTTTCGTGCTGATGGGCGTGCTAGCGGCCTTCGCCGGCATTTTGAGCCTGGCCTTCCTGCCAAGCGGTCAGGCCGGACGCACCGGTCTCGGCCTGGAACTCGACGTCATCGCCGCGACGATCGTCGGCGGCGCCTCGCTTTCGGGCGGCGAAGGCACGATCCTCGGCACCATTCTCGGCGTCCTGATCATCGGCGTGATGCGCAACGGACTGGTGCTGATGGGCGTATCGCCTTTCGTCCAGGAACTGATGATCGGTCTGGTCATCATCATAGCGGTCGGCATCGACAAATGGAGCACGCGCCGGCCGAGCTGAAGCAGGAAAACCAAAGCAACAGGCCAGTCAAAAGGCCAACAACAGGGAGGACTATCCATGAAACTCAGACATGTCATTCTCGCAGCCGCGCTCAGCCTGTTGCCGCTGTCGGCCCATGCCGGCGCCAAGCTGGCCGATTTCGCATTGGCCGACCGCATCAAGGCCAAGATCGCCGCCGGCGAGCCGCTCGACATCTACGTCTCCTACCACGACGTCTCCAACGAATTCGCGCCGTTCATGAAGGCCGGGGTCGAGCGCGCCGCCAAGGAGGACAAGGTCGGCGCTCAATTCATCGGCCCCGTCGGCGCCGACGCCGACGGCCAGATCAGCGAGATCGAGACGCTGATGGGCAAGATGGACGGACTTGCTATCTCGTCGGTCTCGACCGATGCGCTGGCGCCACTGATCGACCGGGTCATCGCCGCCGGCATCCCGGTCGTGACCTTCAACACCGACAATCCCGAAAGCAAGCGCCTCGCCTTCGCCGGCCAGGACCTCGTCCAGTCCGGCCGCGAGGCCGGCAAGCTAATGGCCAAGGTGCTGGGCGGCAAGGGCAAGGTGATGATCACCACGATCGACGCCGCCGCCCAGTGGTCGCTCGACCGCGAGAAGGGCGCGCGCGAGGCGCTCACCGCCGAGCCCGGCATCGAGGTGGTCTCAACGCTCAACACCGGCACCGATCCGCAGAAGATCTATGCGGCAATCGAGAACGCCATGCTGGCCAACCCAGCGATATCGGGCGTGCTGTCGCTCGAATGCTGCTCGACGCCGGCCGCCGGCACCTGGGTCGAGCGCAACAACGCGGCCGACAAGGTCAAGGTGGTCGGCTTCGACCTGCTCGACCAGACGGTGCAACTCGTCCAGGACGGCAATGTCGAGGCGACGATCGACCAGGCGCCGGAGAAGCAGGGCTTTGCCGCGGTCGACCTGATCGTCCAGTTCCTCAAGGGTCAGCCGATCGAGAATCTCGACACCGGCGTCGGCGTCTACACCAAGGAAAACATCGCCGAGGTCGCCAAGAAGTAACAAGCCAGCGTGACGGGAGTTGCCGGCCTTGGGTCGGCAGCTCTTCGTCCAGCCAGCCAATGACAGAGCAACAGAGCCCTGCCCCCATCGTCGAGATCTCCGGCCTGACCAAGCGGTTTCCCGGGGTGCTGGCGCTCGACCGCATTTCCGTCGATTTCCGCCCCTGCGAGGTGCATGCCGTCATCGGCGAGAACGGCGCCGGCAAATCGACCTTGATGAACATCCTTGCCGGCGATCTGCAGCCGGACGGCGGTGAAATCCGCATCGACGGCGAGGAGGCCACCATCGCCTCGCCGCTGGCCAGCCGGGCCGCCGGCATCACCGTGGTCTATCAGGAACTGGCGCTCTGCCCGACGCTGACCATCGCCGACAACATCATGATGTCGGACATGGCGGCACGCTCGGCCGTGTCGTTGGTGCCGCGCGAGGAGATGCGGCGCGAGGCGCGGGCCGCCTTGACCCGCCTCGGCATGGGCAAGCTCGACCCCGACACCAAGGTTAGCCGGCTTTCCGTGGCCGAAATGCAGCTGGTCGAGATTGCCGGCGCCATCCGCCAGCGTGCCCGCCTGCTTGTCCTCGACGAGCCCAATTCGGCGCTTTCCAAGCGCGAGAGCGAGCGGCTGTTCGATGTCGTCAGGCAATTGCGCAGCGAGGGCGTCACCGTCATCTACGTCTCACATCATCTGAAGGAAGTGCTCGACCTTGCCGACCGCATCACCGTGATGCGCGACGGGCGCACCATCGAGACGCTGGACAATGACGGCCTGTCGGAAGACCGGCTGATCCGCGCCATGGTCGGCCGCGAGCTCGACACCGCGACCCAGTGGTCGTTGCAACCCGAGGCGCGGTCGGATGCCGCGCCGATCGTGCTCTCCGTCGAGAAGCTGACCGCACCGGGGCTGGATGAGCTGAGTTTTAGCGCCCGCGCGGGCGAAATCCTCGGCATTGGCGGCCTGCCCGATTCCGGCAAGGACACGCTCGGCGAGGCCCTGTTCGGACTATGCGGCCGCAGCGGTCGCATCACCATCGACGGCAAGGAGTTGCGCGCAGCCGACCCGCACGCCTCGATCCGCAACGGCATGGCGCTGGTACCGGCGGACCGGCGCGGCGCGGGCGCGCTTTTGTCGATGAGCGTCGCCAACAATGTCGTCTCGGCCTCGCTGCCGCGCTTTTCGCTCGCCGGCTTCATGCGGCGCGGCGCGGTCGGCCGCGAAGCCCGCGCGCAGGTCGCCCGGCTCGACGCGCGCATTTCACATCTCGGGCAGAAACTGGCGACTTTGTCGGGCGGCAACCAGCAGAAGATCATCCTCGGGCGTAGCCTCGTCACCAATCCACGCGTGCTGGTCCTGCACGAGCCGACGCGCGGCGTCGATGTTGGCGCCAAGGCCGAGATCTATGCCATCCTGCGCGGCATCGCCGGCGAAGGCGTGGCGGTGGTGATGATCTCGTCGGAGATTCCGGAATTGATCATGAACGCCGAACGCGTTCTGGTGCTGCGCAACGGCCGGATCTCGGGTGAACTGACCGGCGCCGGCATCAACGAGGAAGCGATCCTGGCCCGCGCCATGGCGTCCTGAACGAGGGCATTGATGACACCACCCAAAATCACAATCGTCGGCAGTTTCGCGGTCGGTCTGACCATGCGGGCGCCCAAGCTGCCGATTTTCGGCGAGACGATGCTCGGCACCGATTTCGACATGGGGCCGGGCGGCAAGGGTTCGAACCAGGCCGTCGCCACCGCAAGGCTGGGCGCCGCCTCGTCGCTGCTCGCCATCATCGGCACCGACAAGCTGGCCGGGATCGCCACCGATCTCTACGCCGCCGAAGGCGTCGACTCGAGCCTGGTCACGACGCGTGCGGAGCGCGCCACCGGCGTCGGCTTTATCATCCTCAACGACAGGGGCGAGAACTTCATCATCCTCGACATGGGCGCCAACGAGCTGATGGATGCCGAGACCGTCGACTTGGGCGAACGGCGCATCGCCGAGAGCGACGTCGTCATGACGGTGCTCGAAGTGCCGATCGCCGCCGCTGCCCGCGCCATGGAGCTCGGCCGCAAGCATGGCGCCCGCACGATCCTCAATCCCGCACCGGCGCGCCAGCTTCCTGACGCGATCTTCGCCTCCGTCGACTATCTGACGCCGAACGAGAGCGAGCTGCGCATTCTGCTCAGCCTGCCGGCCGACGATCCACGCTCATCGCGCGAGCTCGCTGGCGAGTTGCGCCGCCGCGGCGTCGGCAACGTGGTGGTGACCTTGGGCCGGAGTGGCGCGCTGATCCTGACCGACGAGCTCGATGTGATGGTGCCGGCAGTGCCGGTCACCGTCGTCGACACGACCGGCGCCGGCGATGCATTCAATTCGGGCTTTGCGGTGGCGCTCGCCGAAGGCCGCGACATCGTCGACGCTGTCCGCTTCGGCGTCGTCTGTGGCGCGATCGCCTGCACCGAGCTCGGCGTCATTCCCGGCCTGCCTCAGCGGGCCAAAGCCGACGCGCTCTACGCCCAGGCCCTGAAGACAACATGGAAGGAAGCGACATGAACCGAAACCGGCTGCTCAATGCCGAACTGGCGCACGCCATCGCCTCGATGGGTCATGGCGACCTGATGATCGTCTGCGATGCAGGCTTTCCGATCCCCTCGACCGCCTGGCGCATCGACCTCGCCATCTCGCCTGACGTGCCGGATCTCGAAACCGTGCTGGCGCCGATCGCAGCCAATTTCATCGCCGAGCGCGTCGGCTATGCCGATACGCTGCCGGTGCACAACGCGCCGCTGCTGGCCAAGCTGACGCGGCTGTTCCCCGACGCCGATTTCGAGACCACCAAGCACGAGACCATCCTCGGCGAGATGGCGGCAAAGGCGAAGGTTATCGTGCGCACCGGCGCCTTCGATCCGTGGGGCAACATCCTGCTTTATTCCGGCGTCGACGTGCCGGCCTGGTTCTCCAAGCCGGGTGTCGTCGCGCCGGACTATTACGCCAAGAAGCTGAAAGGCTGAGATGCCGCGCATCTTCGATTTCGGCGGCCGCGAGGTCGAGCGCAGCGCAACCGTCGCGGACCTGCGCGCGCTCAAGGGAACCGGGCGCCATGTCGCCCAGGTGACGGCGGAAACGGCGGACGAGGCGGCAGCTGCCGAGGCCGCCGGCGTCGAGATGGTCGTCTGCCGCGCCGCCAACGTTTTGCGCGTGCGCGAAGGGTCGCGCCGCGTCTTCGTCACCGCAGCCCTCGGCTTCGCCGAAGCCGTCACCGGCGACGAGATCCTGCGCACGGCCTTTCGCGCCATCACCTCCGGCGCCGATGCAGTGATCACCGGGCGCGGCTATGACAGCGTCCGGCTGCTCGCCGATGAACAGATTCCGGTCATGGGGCATCTCGGCTTCGTGCCGCGCAAATCCACCTGGGTCGGCGGCATCAGGGCGGTCGGCAAGACCGCCGTAGAGGCGCTGGAATTGTGGGACCGTTTCCGGCGGCTCGAGGATGCCGGCGCCTTCGCCGTCGAGTGCGAAGTCATCCCGGCTCAGGTGATGGCGGAAATCAACCGCCGCACCTCGCTGGTCACCGTGTCGCTCGGCTCGGGCACCGAGGCGGATGTCATCTTCCTGTTCACCTCCGACATTTGCGGCGAGAGCGCCCGCCTGCCACGCCACGCGCGTGCCTGGGGCAATCTGGCTGCCCTGCAGAAAGCCGTTAGGGATGCGCGGGTCGAGGCGCTGTCGGGGTTCCGCAAGGAAGTTGCCGGCGGTGGCTATCCCAGCGACGCTGAAGTCGCCGGCATTACCGAAGCGGAGTTCGAGGAATTTCGCGCGCGTCTCGAAGCAACGCGAAATTAGAGTCCAAAAGCTCGCCATCGGCGAAGCAGCCGATCTCCCCCTTGCGAGCAGGGCAATCGCATTTGGATTCTTGCGAAGATGGACCCCGCCCTAACCC
>NZ_RZTI01000089.1:0-25156 GCF_003997275.1 Mesorhizobium sp. M6A.T.Ce.TU.002.03.1.1 | reverse complement strand
CGCCACTACCGTCGAAGCCGGTGATTATCTCACCGCCGACATTGGCGGTCACCGTTCCCGCAGTGCCGCCGCCAGCGCCAATGCCGCCAACAGACACGATGCCGGCTGCGCCACCGCCGTCGCCGCCACCACCCCCGATCGATTCCACCAACATGCCGATCGCACCAATGCCGTTGGTCGTGATCCTGTTGGTATTGGTCGCCGTGGCGTTTCCACCGTTGTTGCCATCGGCACCGGCTCCACCGCCGCCGAACAGACCGAAAGCACCGCCGCCACTGCCGCCGGCGCCGCCGACGGATTGCACGACCAGGCCGGAGGCGAAGTCGCCATGGGTCGTTATCTCACCGGAGTTTTCACCCGAAGCATTGCCGCCGCTGGTGGGTGAGCCGCCATTGCTGCCGGATCCGACAAAAATCGAAGACGATTGATTTCCGTCGCCGCCGCGGCCACCGGCGGAGCGGACAATCATGCCATATGAAAATCGACCGCCTGTGGTGATCTGCCCGGCGTTGCTGCCGTTCGCGGTGCCGGCACTGCCGCCATTGCCGCCTTCGCCGGCATTTGCATAACCGGCGGAGACGGCGTTACCACCGGTGCCGCCATTGCCACCGCTGGCGTCTACGATGATCCCGAACGAGTTTTCACCGGTCGTTTCGATGATGCTCGAGGCTGTGGCCGTTGCATTGGCGTTGCCGCCGGCGCCGCCATGGCCAGCGTCACCTTCATCTGCGAAAACGAGACCGCCGCTGCCGCCGCCATCACCGCCCTGACCGCCGGTGGCCGTCGCAACCATGCCGTGATGAAAATTGCCCTCCGTGAACAGGCTGGCGGTGTTGGTGGCACTGGCGCTTCCGGCGTTGCCGCCATTGCCGCCCTCGCCACCATTGCCTACGAGCAACAGAAAGCCGTATCCGCCATTGCCGCCATTGCCACCATCCGCCGTGACATCATAGGCGCTAACATGGGGCAGAGCCGGCGCAGGCACGCTCTGGTCGGTGTTGTTGACATGCACTGCGTTGCCGCCCGCGCCGCCATTGCCGCCGTCGCCGTCATAGCCGCTGCCGTTGCCTCCATTGCCTCCATTTTGATTGATGAGGACTTGCGCATGAACGACATCTGTCGAAACGGGAAGGAGCCCTGCCAAGGCCGTGGCGCCGAGCAGCAGCGCCAGGCGATTTGGCAGAATGGCCCGGCCGGGCAAAATGCGCCGGTTCTCGCCGCGCGCGGCTTCCGGCGCGGGTCCGGCTTTCTTGCTCGATCTGATATCGACAGGGCGTTCCGTCGAAACGGCCTTATTGCCGATGACGGTCCGCCGCACGGAATCCGACACGGAGAGCCTTGAGAACAAAGCCATGCACTACCCCCTAGAGTGCGACGTTCCCAATCCCTACTTGGATCCGCCGCTGCCGCCACATCTACTCAGGCAGTAAAAAATGCTGGATATTCGTAATAGAACTCAACGCATTAAGGCCAGCGCTCCCAATTCGTTGTGAAGCGCTGGCTTGATTAGAATACATTAACTTCTGCCCAATGGAATTCGAATTGTTGAACTTGCGCTTGATGGAATCGAAGTGTTGCGTGAAGGACACTGGCCAAAACGTCTGACGTTTCATAGTCGTCATATGACGGCAATGCTTCAATCGGCCTGCCGAAATATTAGAGATTACGAATATAATGTTCTGGCGGCAGGCGCATCGATTCCACTACGATCGGGGCCTTGGCGATGGCATCGCCACGCAGACATCCTATATTAGGAGGGTGTCTCCTCCGCGCGGGAATGAACGGATGTCGCAGTCTCGTCTTTCAACGATTTTCACGTCGGCATTGCTGGCAACAGCGATCTTGCCGGGCGCAAGTCCGGCCGCCTTGGCACAGGTCCTCAACCCCGCCGACCGCAACGCGCTGGTCCGGCAAAACGAATTGCAGGTGCTCGAGAACAGGCTGCGGCGCCAGCAATATCAGCAGCAGCAACAGCAGTTCCGTGCCCAGGATCGCGAGGTCGCGCCGCAACGGCCAGATGTGCAGCAGATGCAGCCTACGTGCCAGTTGCGACGGTCGGGCAGCCGCTTTATCAGCACCTGCCGCTGATGAGCCGGTACTTTTCATTTATTTAGCCGACTTATAGCCTTGAACACCGCTCTACTTGAAGTAGCATCGAAGGCGGTTTTGATTTCGCAACGTGCCTTTGTGCTTGGGCACTGCCCTGATTGGATCGTCGGGAATGGCAGCCACCAAGAAGAAGGCCGTACGCAAGGCAAGGAAGGGGGAGCGGGTCCGTCAGGTCGCGGCTATTCCTTTTCGGCTGAGCGAACACGGGGACGTTGAGGTGATGCTGGTCACCTCGATATCGACAAGGCGCTTTATCGTGCCCAAGGGCTGGCCGATGAAGGGCAAGAGTGGGCGCAAGGCAGCCACCATCGAAGCGCAGGAGGAAGCCGGCGTCCTCGGCAAGACGCTGAAGCAGCCGGCCGGCACCTATTCCTACTGGAAGCGGCTGACAAACCGCTTCGTTCGCGTCGACGTCACCGTCTATCTGCTGGCGGTGACCGAGGAGCTGCCCAACTGGCAGGAAGCCAACAGACGGCAGCGAGCATGGCTGACGCCGGAAGACGCAGCAGTGCTTATCGACGAGCCCGACCTTTCAACGCTGCTGAAGAACTTGAAGGTTCCCCAACCTGCGCCCGCTTGAACCGGGGCCTCATTTGGAATCGTCGTCTCCCTGAGGGAAAGGCCGGACCGGCGTGCCGGCATAGGCCCACAACCATTCGCGCGGCAGCGGCCCCTTGTTGCGGTCGCTCTGCTGCGACTGCTCCCACGCATGCGCCAGAATGCCGACCGAGCGCGACAGCACGAAAAGGCCGCGCGTCAGCGGCGGCGGAAAGCCGAGCTCGCCATAGATGACGGCGGTGGCGCCGTCGATGTTGAGCGGGATTTTCTTGCCCTTGCGCCGCGCGACCTCGGCCTCAACAGCCTCGGCGATGTCGGCGAAACGTCCGCTGATGATGCCGCGCGCGGCAAAATCTCGGGTCAACTCGATGAGGCGCGGCGCCCGCGGATCGACCGGATGGAAGCGATGGCCAAGCCCCGGCACATAGGATTTTTCCTCGGCAAAGAAGCGATCGAGCCGCGCCGTGACAGCGTCGGCAAGCGTCATGCCTCCGTCCAGTGCCGCGGCGATGTCGCCGTAGAAGGCAAGCGCCTGCTCGCCAGCGCCGCCATGCACGTCGCCAAGGACGTTGATGGCTGAGGCCATGGCGCTATTGATGCCGACGCCGCAGGTAGCCGCCATCCGGGCAATGGCGATCGACGGCGCCTGCGGCCCGTGATCGACGGCAGCACCGAGCGCGATGCCGAGCAGCGCCGCCTGCTCCTCACCAGGCAGTTCGCCGCGCAGCATCAGCCAGATCATCGCCGGAAAGCTGACGCGGCCGATCAGATCCTGGATCTCGTAGCCGCGCAGCCGAATCACGCCGGGGCGCATTTCGATGATTTCGGTCTGCCACCATTCCTCGCCGCGCTCGCGGCCGGTTTTTTTCCCAACGTTGCTCATGGTCTCGCGTCGCTCATGCCCGCGCTCTCGTTTTTGCCCGGGGCGGCAAGCCGGCAAACACCTCCTCCGTATGCTCGCCCAGCGTTGGCGGCGGCTTGGTCGGCAAGGGTGCTGTGCCATCGACCATGAACCCGCCGCGCACGACGGTCAGCGGCCGGTCGATGTTCGGCATGCCATCGAAACGGGTGGTCATGTCGCGCCCGATCACTTGCTGCTCGGCCAGCACCTGCGGGATCGTCAGCACCCTGCCCGCCGGCACGCCTGCACGATTGAACGTCTCCTCCCAGGCCGCGGCCGAGCCGCTCGCCAGGGCATCCTCGATCAGCGCCTTCAAGGCGATGCGGTTGCGCTTGCGCGTCTCGCGCTCGGCAAAGCGCGGGTCCGACGCCAGATCGGGCAGCCCGATCAGCCGGCAGAGCGCCACGAATTGCTCCTGCTTGTTGGCAGCGATGTTGAGCAAGCCATCGCCGGTGCGAAACGTTCCAGAAGGTGCCGCCGTCATGTTCTCATTGCCCATCGGCTGCGGCTCGACATCAGCCGTCAGATAGTTGGAGACCGGCCAGCCCAGTGCGGAAAGCGTGCATTCGAGCATCGACACGTCGAGAAAAGCGCCTTCGCCTGTCGTCTTCTGCTTCACAAGTGCAGCAGTGATGGCAAAGGCACCAACCAGCCCGCCCAACGTGTCGGCAACGGGATAGCCGACACGCAGCGGCGCGGTCTCCGGCGTGCCGGTGATACTCATGATGCCGGACAGTCCCTGTATGATCTGGTCGTAGGCCGGATTGTCGCGCATCGGCCCGGTCTGTCCAAAACCCGAAATCGCGCAATATACCAGGCTGGGGCGGACCTCTTTCAGCTTCTTGTAGCCAAGCCCCAGCCGGTCCATCACGCCGGGGCGGAAATTCTCGACCAGAGCGTCGGCGGAGGCGACCAGATCGAGGAAGCGTTCGCGATCGGCCTCTTTTTTGAGATCAAGCACCACCGATCGTTTGCCCGCGTTCTGCGCCAGGAACGAAGCGCCCATTCCGGCACTGTTGAGCTCCGGCGAGCCGCCGAGCTGGCGCGCCAGATCGCCGCCTTGCGGCGCCTCGACCTTGATCACGTCCGCCCCGAGCAGCGCGAGCTGATAGGCGCAGTAAGGACCTGCCAGAACATTGGTCAGGTCGAGGACGCGGACACCGGACAGCAGATCGGTCATAATGTCACAAACAGGTCAGGCATCGCCCGGCACATGCTCCGGCCCACGCGTGCGCCTGCGCTCGACGTAGGCCCAGATATGCGGCCCAATCAGCCCGATGAACGCCAGGGTCAGCAGTGTCAGCGACAGCGGATGCTTGTAGAACACCGACCAGTCGCCATTCGAGATGGTCATCGCCCGGCGGAACTGCGCTTCGGCGAGCGGCCAGAGGATCATGCCGATGATGACCGGCGCCGTCGGGAAATCGAAGCGCCGCATCAGGAATCCGGCCCCGCCGAGCAGATAGAGGATGACGAGGTCGGTCGGCGACTGAGAAATGCCGTAGGTGCCGACCGTGGCGAACACCAGGATGCCGGCATAGAGCTGCGGCGCCGGGATTTTCAGCAGCCGCACCCACAGACCGATCAGCGGCAGGTTGAGGATGACGAGGATGACATTGGCGATGAACAGGCTGGCGATCAGCCCCCAGACCAGATTGGCCTGCGTCATGAACAGCATCGGCCCGGGATTGATGCCATAGCTCTGGAAGGCCGACAGCATGATCGCGGCCGTCGCCGAGGTCGGCAGGCCGAGCGTCAGCATCGGCACCAGCACGCCGGCAGCCGATGCGTTGTTGGCGGCTTCCGGTCCGGCAACGCCTTCGATGGCGCCGACCGTGCCGAACTCCTCCTTGTGTTTGGAGAGCTTCTTCTCGATCGCATAGGACAGGAACGTCGGGATCTCGGCGCCGCCGGCCGGCAGGGCGCCGATCGGGAAGCCGAGCAGGGTGCCGCGCAGCCAAGCCTTCCACGAGCGTGCCCATTCGGCGGCGGTCATGTAGAGCGATCCCCTCAGCGGCACGATCTCGTCCTTGCCGGCATAGCGGCGCGAGGCCATGTAGAGCGTCTCGCCGACCGCAAAGAGGCCGACGGCGACGACGATCACGTCGACGCCGTCGAGCAACTGGCTCATGCCGAAGGTGAAGCGCGGCTGGCCGGTCTGCAGGTCGACGCCGACTAGGCCGATGACGAAGCCGACGAACAGACTCGTGAGGCCACGCACCGACGACGAGCCGAGCACCGCCGAAACCGTGATGAACGCCAGCACCATCAGCGAAAAATATTCGGCCGGGCCGAAAGACAGCGCGAATTTGACCACGACCGGGGCCAGGAAGGCGACGCCCAGCGTGCCGAGCGTGCCGGCGACGAAGGAGCCGATCGCCGAGGTGGCAAGCGCAGCGCCGCCGCGGCCGGAACGGGCCATCCTGTTGCCTTCCAGCGCGGTGACGATGGTAGCACTTTCGCCCGGCGTGTTGAGCAGGATCGATGTCGTCGAACCGCCATACATGGCGCCGTAATAGATGCCGGCAAACAGGATGAAAGACGCTTCCGGCGCCACCTGATAGGTGATCGGCAAAAGCAGGGCGATGGTCAGCGCCGGTCCGAGGCCGGGCAGCACGCCGATCGCGGTCCCCAGCGTCGTGCCGAGCAGGCACCACATGAGATTGACCGGCGTAAAAGCGACCGAAAATCCATGCGCGAGATGGCCAAGCGTTTCCATGCGTCACGCCCTCAACATACGGATAGTCGCATCGAGAACCGTGTTCAGCTGGTTCTCGATGAAGCCGGCGCCGATATTGACGCCGAGAGCCCTGGCGAAGCCGAAATAGGCGGCAAGCGCCAGGATAAGGCCGAGCATCACATCACGCAGCGGATGTCTGCTGCCGAACCCATGGCAGATGAGAACGAACATGATCACCGAGGCCGCGGTAAAGCCAAGCGGCTGGATCAGCACAAGGTTCGCGACCAGCCCGAGGGCGACGATGCCCATCGCCTTCCAGTCGGTCGGCGTTTCCTTTTCTTCGTCCGGTTGCCAGCCGCCCCGCAGGGCGGCGACGATCAGCGAGAGGGAGAGGATCGTCATGCCAACCATGGTGATGTAGGGAAAGACGGTCGGGCCGACCTTGGAGTAGAGCGGCGACACAGGAATCGATAGCGTCTGCCAGGCTACCGCGCCGGCGCAAGCGAGAAGCCCGATGCCGATCAGCAATTCGGGCGCGGCAAGGCGCGGCCGCGCCGCCTGCTGGTCGCTGGTGCTCATGATCGTCCTCCCTGGATAGCCGGTCTCCCACAGCCGACTTCGCCGCAGTTTCACCCGCGCTGGATCGTATGTCCATGCGGCTGGCGAACATCGGAAAGGGGCGGCGCAGGCCACCCCCTTCCGAGGGTATCAGGCAAGGCCGAGGTCCTTGAGGATGGCCGCGATCCTGGTCGTGTCTTCGGCGAGAAATTTCGCATAGTCGTCGCCGGTGAGCAGGATTTGCGTCCAGTTGCGGTTCTTGCATTCGGTGGCCCAGGCATCGCTTTTGGCCATGGTCTCGACCAGCGTGATCATCGCCGCCTTGTCGGCGTCGGAAACGCCCGGCGGTGCGAAGACGCCGCGCCAGTTGAACAGTTCGACATCGATGCCGGCTTCCTTCAGCGTCGGTGCGTCGATGCCTTCCTGTGGCTTGTCCGCGGAAATGGCGAGCAGCCGAAGCGCGCCTGCCTTGACCTGTTCGGAGAACTCACCATAGCCGGAGATACCGGCCGCGACCTGGTTGCCGAGAAGCGCCGACAGCGCCTCGCCGCCGCCGGCGAACGGCACATAGGAGAGGTTGGCTGCCGGAACACCGGCCGTCTTCGCGATAAGGCCGAACAATATGTGGTCCGAGCCGCCGGCCGAACCGCCAGCCACCGGGACCTTGGTCGGATCGGCTTTGAGGGCGGCGACGAAATCCGCTGCTGTCTTGAACGGCGAGGCCGCCGGCACCACAAGCGCCTCGAACTCGCCGGTGAGGCGGGCGATCGGCGTGACTTCGGTGAGATTGTTGGCCGATTTGTTGGCGATGATGGCGCCAACCATGACCATGCCGGCAACCATCAGCGAATTGCCCTTGCCGTTCCACTGGCTGATGAACTGCGGAAGGCCGACCGTGCCGCCGGCGCCGCCGACATTGGTGATCTGCGAGCCGGAGATCAGCTTCTCACTGCGCAGCACCTGGTCCATCGTGCGCGCCGTCTGGTCCCAGCCGCCGCCGGGCGCTGCCGGCACGAAGATCTGGATCTGCGGTGCATCCTGCGCGAAAGCGGGCGAGAGATGCAACGCCGCGAAACCGGCGGCGCCGGCAGCAGCGGTGCTCATTAAAAATCTGCGTCTGTTCAGCATGGGGATTCCTCCAATCACGACACCTCCTCCGGTGCCTGCCAGCAACGTAGCCTGAATTCAGACCCGCTCGACAAAAATTCATGCAGTCTTTGCCTAGTTCTGTCAACAGGAACGACGTTCTACTAGACAGAACTGATTGCGTGCGGCACAGTTGCTCCGATCGGCCCCTTCTGTCCAACGGGAACGGAACGACGTGGTCAAGCAGATGACCGTAACACAATCCAAGCCTGCCTCGACCGCCGGCGTTGCCGCGCTCGATCGTGCGATCGCTATCCTCGATGCTTTCGCCACTGCCGACCGGTCGCTCAGCCTAGCCGAAATCGCGGCGCGGACCGGCCTCTATAAGAGCACCATCCTGAGGTTGGCGAAATCGTTGCTGCGCGGGCAGTTGTTGGAGCGTCTCGACGACGGCCGCTACCGCGTCGGCCCTGCCACCTTCCGGCTGGGCGCGCTATACCAGCGTTCGGTCGTGGCGATCGACATCCTGCTGCCGATCATGCGTGATCTGGCCGAGCGAAGCTGGGAAAGCGTCGCTTTCTATGTCCGCTCGGGCGACGTGCGGACCTGTCTCTACCGCGTCGAGTCCAAGCATCCCATCCGCTACACCATACGGGAGGGCGACGTGCTGCCCTTGCTGGCCGGCTCGGGCGGCCGTGTCCTTGCCGCGTTTTCCGGTCAGCATGGCGAGCCTTACGAGACGATCCGCAAAACCTATCATTGTTTGTCGGTCGGCGATCGCGACCCCGAGACGGCGGGCGTGTCGGCACCGGTGTTCGGGCCGGGGCATACCTTGCTCGGTGCAATGACGCTGTCCGGCCCGAGCACGCGCGTCGACGCTGCCTTTCTCCAACGCATGAAAAATCCGCTCATCGAGGCGGCCGCGCGCGCCACTCGCGCTTTCGGCGAAGACGCCTCGATGCTCGAACAGGCGGCCCGCAAGGCCGAAGCGGAGGGCTCAGAAAGCCTCGATTCTGCCTGATCAGAACCACAGGATGATAGGCAGCAACCCTCACGGCCGCCGTTCGAGCAGGATCGTCGCATTGTCGTGATAGGTGGTCCGCAAAACCTCCCTGTAGCCGCATTTTGCGGCGACGTTCAGCGAACCGGTGTTTTCCGGATCGATGATGCAGACGGTCCTTGCGCGCCGGAATGCTTCATCGCCCCAGGCGAGAACCCGTCCGACGACTTCGCTGGCGAACCCTTGGCCATGTGCACTCGAAGCCAGCGCCCAGCCGGCCTCCGGAACGCCCTCGATCGACGGCACGATATCGCGCTTCAGATCGTGAAAGCCGGCCTCGCCGATGAAGCGGCCGGATGCTTTGTCCTCGATCGCCCAAAAGCCGTAGCCCAAGAGCGACCACAGGCCGGCATGACGCAGGAAGCGCATCCAGCTTTCTTCCCGTGTGCGCGGCTTGCCGCCGATGAAGCGGGTGACGGCCGGATCGGCCCACATGGCGACATAGGCATCGAAATCATCGAGCCGGTGCGGCCGCAGCACGGTGCGCGGGGTTTCAATGACGGGAGCGACGAGCGCCTGTGGATTACCCATGTGTCATGCCTTCGGTTGCGGTTGCCTATGTGCTTAGTGCATGTCGCCCAAGACTGCTCGGCGGTTTTGGGGATAACGACATGCGACAGAGATCCAAATCGCCTGCACCAAACAAGAGCCAAAGCCTGTGCAGATCATCTTCCAGCCCAATGTGAATCCTGCCCAGCGGTGCTACTTTTCACAGCAGCTGATTCAGCGTCCGCTGTGCCATCCGACGGAGGGAAAAGGGCATGGATACCACCGACCTTCTGCTTGCCATCTTTCATCATCTGCTGGTGTTTTCACTGGCAAGGCATCATCGGCGCCGAATTTGTCCTGATCCGCGGCGATCTGCCCGCCGCGACGCTCCGGCGGCTTGTCGGCATCGATCGCCACTATGGCATCATCGCCATGCTGATCATCATCGTCGGCATCGCCCGCGTCATCTACGGCCTGAAGGGTTGGGAGTTTTACGTCTACAACTGGGTGTTCTGGGCAAAGATGGCGACCTTCGTCATCGTCGGCCTGTTGTCGATCGTCCCGACGGTCCGCTTCGGCTCCTGGAGCAGGCAGGCCTCGGCCAGCCCCGGCTTCCAGGTGCCTGCTGCGCAACTTGCATCCGTTCGAACTTATGTCCGCGCCGAAGCGTTCATCTTCCTGCTGATCCCGGTCTTCGCGGCGGCGATGGCGCGCGGCTACGGCTACTGAATTTCGCCTACCGGTTCGAGTGGCGCAATCTCGACCAGCGGCGCCGGCACATCGTTCGTCTTTTCGTCAGCCTTGCAGATATCGGCGATGACGCAGACCGGACAATCCGGCTTGCGCGCCTTGCAGACATAGCGGCCATGCAGGATCAGCCAGTGATGGGCGTGGCGCATATATTCGTCCGGAATGATCCTCAACAGCCCCTGCTCGACCTGTTCCGGCGTCTTGCCGGGCGCCAGCCCGAGCCGGTTGCCGATGCGGAAGATGTGTGTGTCGACCGCCATCGTATGCTGGCCGAAGGCCATGTTGAGCACGACATTGGCGGTCTTGCGTCCGACGCCCGGCAGCTTGACCAGTTCGTCGCGGTCATCAGGCACCTCGCCGCCATGATCGCGGATCAGCGCTTCCGACAGTGCAATGACGTTCTTCGCCTTGTTGCGCCAAAGCCCGATGGTGCGGATATAATCGCCGACCTTGGCTTCGCCGAGCGCCAGCATCTTTTGCGGCGTGTCGGCGACCTTGAACAGCGCCCGCGTCGCTTTGTTGACGCCGACGTCGGTCGCCTGTGCCGAAAGCACCACTGCCACCAGCAGCGTGAATGCGTTGATATGTTCGAGCTCGCCCTTCGGCTCGGGCCGCTGAACGGAAAAGCGTCGGAAAATCTCGTGCACCTCGGCCGGGCTGTAGAGCGAATGGGACCGCACCGGCCGGGCACGCGGCTTGGCAGTTGGGCCGTCGCGTCGGCCGCGGGGCAGGTCGTTTTTGGGTGTGGAGGAATTTTTGGACTTGGGGTTCGCCATCCCCTTCCTATAATATCCCGCCATGAGCGACACAAACGCCTCATTTCAGGCCGACGAGCCATTCTTCCAGGCGTTGCTGATACCGCATCGGTCGCTCGGCAAAACCGGCTTTGCCATCCTGATGGGCGCTCTGCTGTTCGGCTCGTTGGTCACCGGAGCGTTTTTCCTGTCGCGCGGCGCCTGGCCGGTGTTCGGCTTCCTCGGTCTCGACGTCATCGCCGTCTACATCGCCTTTCGCGCCAATTATCGTGCCGCCCGCGCCTGCGAGGAGGTGTCGGTCTCACGCACCAGTCTCGACATCCGCAAGACGGCGCCATCAGGAAAATCGGAAGCGCATCGCTTCAATCCGTTCTGGGCGCGTTTTTCGGTCGCCCGCCACGCCGAGATCGGCATCACCAGAATGGCGGTTGAAGCGCAAGGCGAGAATGTGCCGATCGGCGGCTTCCTCAATCCCGACGACCGCGAGAGCTTTGCGTCAGCCTTTTCGCGTGCCCTGGCGACCGCCAAGGCACGCTAGATGTGAGCGAAACCGCCTCGTCCGCGAAATGATTTTTCAGCAGCGATTGAGGCAACCGGTTCTCCGGTGCCTTGCGATAGACGGTGATCAGCAGCGTCTCCTTCTCCTTGGTGAGATGCACCTTTTCGCCAGCCATCATCGGCTCCTTTCCCGAAGCCAACTCTATCTGGGGATGTGCGGAAAGAAGGCAAGTTTCGGGTGGTGATCGGCGCCGCGAAGGACGATATTCGCGTCAAGGAGACAGTCCTATGAACGCACAGACCGCTATTCTGAAGAAAGACATCACGCCCGAAGGCGGTGACTACGAAGTTGTTCGGCGCGCGATCGAGAAGATCAGCCTTGACTACCGTGACCAGCCGTCGCTCGAAATACTGGCCGAGGAGGTTGGCGAGACGCCGACCGGGCTGCAGAAGCTGTTCACCCGCTGGGCCGGCCTGTCGCCCAAGGCCTTCTTGCAGGCCGTCACGCTCGACCACGCGCGCAAACTGCTCGATTCCGGCATGCCGCTGCTCGAAGCTTCTTTCGAGGTCGGCATGTCAGGTCCCGGACGGTTGCACGACCTTTTCGTCACCCACGAGGCGATGTCGCCGGGCGACTACAAGACGCGCGGCGCCGGGCTGACGATCCGCTACGGCTATCATATCTCGCCATTCGGCATCGCCCTGATCATGGTCACCGACCGCGGGCTTGCCGGCCTCGCCTTCAACGATGCCGGCGGCGAGCGTGCGGCCTTCGCCGACATGTCCAGCCGCTGGCCGAACGCAAACTATGTCGAGGACATGGCTGCGACGGCGCCCTATGCCGCGCGCGTCTTCGATCCGGCGCTGTGGCGCGCCGACCAGCCGCTGCGCGTCGTCATGATCGGCACCGACTTCCAGGTTCGCGTCTGGGAAGCCCTGCTGCGCATCCCGATGGGCAAGGCCTGCACCTATTCCTCGATCGCCGCCCGCATCGGCGCACCGAGCGCCAGCCGGGCGGTGGGTGCCGCGGTCGGTGCCAATCCGATGTCGTTCGTGGTGCCGTGCCACCGGGCTCTCGGCAAGTCCGGCGCGCTCACCGGCTACCACTGGGGCCTGACCCGCAAACGCGCCATCCTTGGCTGGGAAGCGGGACAGGTCGCGCCTTGAAATAGTTCACGGCCTCGTGCGCTGATACCCAAACAGACCTTGCGACACCGGCGAGACGCTTTCGCCGGTGTTTTTCGTTAACCCGCGAAATGACTGCCCGCTCTGGAAAGCAGCTGTCTTCCGGGCTAGCTTCCCGCGCAGTCAGCAGGGAGGCACCACTTGATAATCGTTGTCGGCTCGATCAACCTCGACCTTATCGCCAATGTCGACCGCTTGCCCGCACCGGGTGAGACGGTTCGGGGCTCCGGCTTCACCACCGCACCTGGCGGCAAGGGCGCCAACCAGGCGCTGGCCGCCGCACGCGCCGGCGCCAAGGTGCGCATGGTCGGCGCCGTCGGCAAGGACAACTTCGCCACTGAAGCGCTGGCGCTGCTGCGGGACGGCAAGATCGACCTGTCTGGTGTCGGTGAAACATTCGCCTCGACCGGCACGGCATTGATCATGGTCGCCGACGACGGCGAGAACGTCATTGCCGTGGTGCCGGGCGCCAATGATTCGGTCGTGACGGGCGATCTTTCCAAGGCTTTCATGAAAAAGGGCGATGTCGTGCTCTTGCAGCAGGAGATCCCGCTGCACACCGTCGATGCCGCACTGGACGCGGCACGGGCGGCAGGCGCGATCACCGTGCTCAACACGGCACCCTTCCGTGCAGAGGCGACCGCCTTCCTCGGCAAGGCCGACTATGTCGTCGCCAACGAAACCGAATTCGATCTCTATGGCGAGGCGCTGTCGCTGAGCGGTCGCGATCGCCCGGCGCGGATGCGCGATTACGCCGGGAAGACCGGCCGCACAATCGTCGTCACGCTCGGCGGTGACGGCGTTCTGGCTGCCACGCCAGCCGATCTTCTGATGGTTCCGGCGCTGAAGATCACTCCGGTCGACACGGTCGGCGCCGGCGACACGTTTTGCGGCTATTTCGCCGCCGGCCTGTCGTCCGGCCTGCTGCTCGAACAGGCGCTCGCCCGTGCTGCAGCCGCTGGTTCGCTCGCTTGCCTGAAGCCCGGCGCCCAGCCGTCGATCCCGCAGGCGAAGGAAGTCGACGCGGCGCTACAAAAATCCGCCAGCTAGGTGAGAGCCATGCGTCCTGCCACAAAACACGCCGTGCCGCCTGCCGGCGATATCTGCCGCCTGTCCGCCGTGGACCTTGCCGGCGCGATCCGGCGCCGTCAGCTTTCCGTCCGCGAGGTGGTGACGGCATTCCTCGACCGGATCGACGCAGTGAATCCGCTGGTCAACGCCATCGTCTCGCTGCGCGACCGTGCCGACATCTTGCGCGAGGCCGATCAGGCAGACGCCCATCTGGCGCATGCAGGGCATTCCGGCCCCCTGTTCGGCCTGCCAATCGCCATCAAGGATCTCGCGCAGACCAAGGGCCTCAGGACCAGCTTCGGCTCGCCGATCTTCGCCGATTTCGTGCCGCAAGAGGATGATTTCTTCGTCGAACGCGTCCGCAAGGCCGGCGCCATCATCATCGGCAAGACCAATGTTCCCGAATTCGGGCTTGGCTCCAACACTTACAACGCCGTGTTCGGCCCGACGCTCAACGCTTTCGACCCAGCCTTGACCGCCGGCGGTTCGAGCGGCGGCGCGGCGGTCGCGCTGGCGCTCGACATGGTGCCTGTCGCCGACGGCAGCGACTTTGGCGGCTCGCTGCGCAACCCGGCCGCCTACAACAATGTCTTTGGCTTTCGCCCGTCGCAAGGACTGGTCCCGGCGGGCCCGGACCTCGACGTCTTTCACGCACAGATGGGCGTCGAAGGGCCGATGGGCCGCAGCGTGCGCGACATGGCGCTGCTGCTAGACGAGCAGGCCGGCTACGACCCTCGCGCGCCGCTCTCACATCACAAGCACGGCTCGTTCCTCGAAGGGCTGCAAACGGCGGCGGCCGGCGGCCGCATCGCCTGGTTCGGCGATCTTGGCGGCCATCTGCCGGTTGAACCCGGCATCCTTGATCTTTGCGAGGCCGCTCTCGGCCGCTTCGCCAACATATCCTTTCAGACCGAAGCGCTGGTGCCGGATTTCGACTTCGAAGCGCTATGGCAGGCCTTTGTGACGCTGCGCCAGGCGAGCAGCGGTTGTGCGCTCAAGGCGCATTACGACGATCCCTTGAAACGCAGTCTTCTGAAGCCGGAGGCCGTGTGGGAGGTGGAACATGCGCTGCGCCTCACGGCGCCGCAGATCCACGCTGCCACGGTGAGGCGCTCGTCGTGGCACAAAACCCTGCTGTCGCTCTTCGACCGCTTCGACCTCATTGCGCTGCCGACCGCGCAGGTCTTCCCCTTCGAAGTCTCCACCCACTGGCCGACACAAGTGGCCGGGCGTGCCATGGACAGCTATCACCGCTGGATGCAGGTTTCAGCGCTCGCCACGCTGGGCGGCTGCCCTGCGGTCAACGTACCGGCGGGCTTCGATGCCAGAGGCAGGCCGATGGGCATGCAATTGATCGGGCGGCCGCGCGGCGACATGGCCGTGCTGAGAGCAGCGGCGGCCTACGAGGTGACGCTGCCGTGGCCGGCCGGAGCCTAAATCCAGGTCAAGGCTGCCAGCGACATATGCTGCCGGCTTGCACCGTCGTTGCTGTCATGCATTGATCACGGTCGGCCGCGTCGCAAAGTCGTATATTGTCGAGGAAAACCATGTCGCTGGAACTCTACGCTACCTATGTCGTTGCCTGCATCGTCATTGTCCTGGTGCCCGGACCGACGGTCACGCTGATCATCGCCAACAGCATCCGCCATGGCTCCCGCGCCGGCCTCGCCAACGTCGCCGGCACACAGGCCGGGCTGGCCATCATGATCGCCATTGTCGGCATCGGATTGACCTCATTGATCGCGGGCATGGGCCATTGGTTCGAGTGGGTCAGGCTGATCGGCGCCGCCTATCTGATCTGGATGGGCGTGCAGATGTTCCGCTCGAAGGGCAAGCTGAACGCCGACGGATCGGCGAAGACGCCGCGCGGCGGCTTCTTCCTGCAGGGCCTGCTGGTAGCGATCAGCAATCCCAAGACGCTGGTGTTCTTCGGCGCCTTCTTTCCGCAGTTCATCGCCCCTGAAGGCAACTACACATTGCAGATCGTCGTCATGGGTCTCACCGCCCTGATCTTCGCCGCCGTGTCGGATTCGACCTTCGCGCTCGCCGCCGGCCGCGCCGGACGCCTGTTGTCGGCCGGCCGCGTCAAGCTGCTGTCGCGGATCAGCGGCAGTTTCCTGGTTGGCGGCGGGTTGTGGCTGGCGTTTTCAAAGGCGAAGTGAGAGCCCTTCCCTCGCCCCGTTTACGGGGAGAGGGTGGTCGCGCAGCGACCGGGTGAGGGGCAGCTCCAAGGTTGCAAGCAAAAATACCGACGGGTGCGCCGCCCCTCATCCCCCTGCCGGGACTTCTCCCCGTGAACGGGGAGAAGGAGGCTTTCACAGCCGCCCCAGCCTTTCCAGCAGCAGCGCGAAAAACGCATCATGGTCGATGTCCCGCATCACCATGGCGTTCTTCGGCCGCTTGGTCACGCCCCACCAGTCGATCACGGTCATGCCCATGGTGAGCTCGGAGGCGGTTTCCACGGTGACGTTGCAGTTGCGGCCGCTGAACAGCTCCGGCTTCAACAGATAGGCGATGACGCAGGGGTCGTGCAGCGGTCCACCATCGGTGCCGTATTTCTCCTCGTCGAAGCGCTCGAAGAACTCCAGCATCTCCGCCGTGGCCGTGCCGACCCTGGTGCCGAGCTTGCGGAAGGCTTGAGTGCGCTTGGCCGTGGTCAGCGCCTTATGGGTGACGTCGAGCGGCATCATGACGATCGGGGTGCCGGATTTGAACACGACATCGGCGGCATGCGGGTCGACATAGATGTTGAATTCGGCGGTCGGGGTGACATTGCCGCCTTCGAAGAAGCCGCCGCCCATCAGCACGATTTCCTTGATGCGCGGCGCGATCTTCGGCTCGCGGATCAGCGCCAGCGCGATGTTGGTGAGCGGTCCGAGCGCGCAGAGCGTGATCGTGCCGCTCTCTTCCTTCATCAGTGTCTCGACGATGAAATCGACCGCATACTGGTCCTGCAGCTTCATTGTTGGCTCGGGCAATTGCGGTCCGTTGAGGCCGGTCTCGCCATGCACCTCCTCGGCGGTGACCAGTTCGCGCGCCAGCGGCCGGATGGCGCCCGCATAGACCTTGATCTCAGGCCTGCCGGCCAGTTCGCAGATCTTGCGTGCATTCTTTTCGGTGAGCCTCAGCGGCACGTTGCCGGCAACGGCGGTCATACCGACGATCTCCAGCTCGGCGCTGCCAAGCGCCAGCAATATGGCGACGGCATCATCCTGGCCGGGATCCGTGTCGATGATGATCTTGCGGGATTGGGGCATTTCAATTCCTTGTTTGGGGAGTCTTTTTGGGCGGGGCTTTCGACGGCTTGAACTTGACCGCGGGGCGGACCATATCAAGACCATCGGGAAAAATGCCATCCGGGTTTTTCCGCTTTATGTCGCTCTTGAGAGGACAGTGTAACATGAGCCGAATGACGCCTTTCTCCAGCCCGCTTCTTCTGGGTTTCGACGCCATGGAAAAGACCCTGGAACGTCTGGCGAAGTCGGGTGACAGCTACCCTCCCTATAACATCGAGCGCCTCAGCGGTGCCGACGGCAAGGCCGAAAGGCTGCGTATCACGCTCGCTGTCGCCGGTTTCGCTGAAAACGATCTCGATGTGACCACGGAGGAAAACCAGTTGGTCGTGCGCGGCCGTCAGAACGACGATACCGAGCGCGAATTTCTTCATCGCGGCATTGCCGCGCGCCAGTTCCAGCGCTGTTTCGTGCTGGCCGACGGCATGCGGGTGATCGCGGCGGAGCTGAAGAACGGCCTTTTGTCGATCGATCTCGATCGGCCCGAGTCCGAACGGCTGGTACGGAAAATAAACATATCGGTGAAAGACTGATCTTCACCGATGGCTCTCATGCGAGGCGGCCTTGAGCGGCGTCCTCGCGCCAAGGAGGCTTAAATGACCAGAACTGACGAAAATCTCATCATGACCAGCGGCGAATTCGCCCATCTCGGCGAAGGCACGGTCGCCTATCTCAGGAAAGTGTCGAGCGACGATCTGCGCGGCCGTTTCCCGGGCCTCGGCGAAATCGCGCCCGGCCTGGAACTGTGGGCCCTGTTTGCCGCCAATGGCCAGCCGATCCTGCTTTCGGACGCTCGCGACCGGGCGCTGGCCGGCGCCCTGGAAAACGACCTGACCCCCGTCGCCATCCACTAAATTAACAATACGGCACAGCGATCTGGTTGGAACGGACAGGGCCGCCCACGGCGGCCCTTCAACGGATCTGATCAAAAAAAGCTCAGGCCGCGTGCGAGGCCTGTGTATCCGATAAAAGCGCGTGGATCGCTGCGGCGTCGCGGGTGCCCCTGATCTTGGCCACCGTGTCGGCGTCGCGCAGCACCCGCGCGATACGCGACAGCGCCTTGAGGTGATCGGCGCCGGCGCCTTCGGGCGCCAAAAGCAGGAACACCAGATCGACCGGCTGGTCGTCCAGCGCCTCGAAATCGACCGGCGTCTCCAGCCGTGCGAAAACGCCGGCGATCCGCTTCACCCCGGCCAGCTTGCCATGCGGAATGGCGATGCCGTTGCCGACACCGGTCGAGCCCAGCCGTTCACGCTGCAGGATGGTGTCGAACACCTCCCGTTCCGGAATGCCGGAAATCGCCGCCGCCCTTTCGGACAGCATTTGCAGCAGTTGCTTCTTGGAGTTCGCCTTCAACGCCGGCAAAATCGCCGGAACGTTGATAAGATCGCTCAGATCCATACTTGAAATCCCTTGTTCGCCTGCCGTCGCCAGTCCTCACTCTCGCGTGCGGCTGGTTCCTTATCCCAGTGCGGCCTTGGCCGTCATCTCTGTGCGATCCTGGGTCGTCATCTCTGTGCGACCCTGGGTCGTCATCCCTGCGCGACTTTGGTCGTAGATGGGTCGATCCAGCCGATATTTCCGTCCGGCCGACGATAGACGATATTGAGATGCTCGTTTCCGGCATTGCGAAAGACGAGGACCGGGGTGTCCTTGGTGTCGAGCTCGATCACGGCTGACGCCACCGACATGGTCCGCAGCGTCATGGTTGATTCGGCAACGATGGCTGGCGCGAAATTCTCCGGTATTTCCTCATCGTCGTCGGCAAGCGGCGCCATCACCGTATAGGCGATGTCGGTGAGCTCGCCATTGGCATTGCCTAAATTATGTGACTTCAGCCGACGCTTGTAGCGTCGAAGGCGGGTTTCAAGGCGATCCGCCGAGGCCTCGAAAGCGAGCGTCGGGTCCTGGGCTTCACCGGTCGCCTGCAGCGAAGCGCCGGAATCCAGCCGGATCATGCAATCGGCCGTGTAGCGCGATCCCGATTTGACGACTACGATTTGACCTGAAAAGCCCCGATCGAAATATTTCCCGATCACTTCCCCGACACGGTCGTTGATGCGCGTACGGAACGCATCGCCGATATCCATGTGTTTTCCTGATATGCGCAGTGTCATCTGAAAACTGACCTTCCTTGCTCAGGCTTCAAACTGTCCCGAGTTTATACCCGTGATCTGTGCGCACAAGCTTTGCGGCGTCACTTGCGCCGATTTTAAATCCGAACTTTCCGGTTGATCACAAGCCGCCTTCTTTGACCGTCCCGTGGCCAACGTCGTGACGGACCATCCGCATGCGGGCAGTAGCCCGTCTCATGCGGGCGGGCTTCTAGCCACTTCGTTGCGGCTTGTCAATGAAGCGCAAAAGCTGTGGAAATTCCGTCGGAGATCACCGCCCGGCGCTGGCCAAGGCGCGTTTTTCACGCCGCCTCTGCACCGACGAGGGAATATTCATGCCCTCCCGATACTTGGCGACCGTGCGCCTGGCGATATCGACGCCGCTTTCCCGCAACATATCCACAATCGCGTCGTCGGAAAGCACGTCGACGGTTTTCTCCTCGTCGATCAACTGCTTGATGCGGTCGCGCACCGCCTCCGACGAATGCGCGTCGCCGCCACCCGACGAAGCGATCGAGGCGGTGAAGAAATAGCGCAGTTCGAACACGCCGCGCGGCGTCAGCATGTATTTGTTGGCGGTGACCCGGCTGACGGTCGATTCGTGCATGCCGATGGCATCGGCCACCGTGCGCAGGTTGAGCGGCTTCAGGTGACGCACGCCATGGACGAGGAAAGCGTCTTGCTGGCGCACGATTTCCGAGGCGACCTTGAGGATGGTCTTCGCCCGCTGGTCGAGGCTACGCGTCAGCCAGTTGGCATTCTGCAGGCATTCCGCCAGGAAATCCTTTTCCGTCTGGTTCTTCGCATGCGGTGAAACCTGGGCGAAATAGATATGGTCGACCAGCACGCGCGGCAGCGTTTCAGAGTTGAGTTCGATCACCCAGCTCCCGTCATTGGCCGCCCGCACTTCGACATCGGCGACGATCGCGTCGCTGGCGCCGCCCGAAAACGCCATCCCTGGGCGCGGATCGAGCGCACGTATCTCGGCCAGCATGTCGAGCAGATCCTCCTCGTCGACCCCACAAATCCGTTTCAGGGTCTGGAAATCTCGCCGCGCCAGGAGCTCGAGATTGGCAATCAAAGCCTTCATCGCCGGGTCGAGCCGGTCGCGCACGGCGAGCTGCAGCGACAGGCATTCGGCGAGGTCGCGGGCAAAGATGCCGGCCGGCTCGAACGTTTGGCAGACAGCGAGCGCATTCGTCACTGCTGTTTTGTCGGTGCCGAGACGGGCGGCGATCTCGGCCATGTCGGCGCGCATATAGCCGGCCTCGTCGAGGCCATCGGCCAGTTCGCTGGCGATCAGTCGTGCTGCCGGGTCAGCGAAGGCAAGCGCGACCTGTTCGCCGACATGCTCGCGCAGCGTGATGGCGGCCGCCGCCATGTCTGCGACGTCGAAGCCGGCGGACGAGGACGCGGAACCATTGCCGGAGGCCGACTTCCATTGGGCCGTCAGGTCGGGACCGAGCCGCTCGCTGGTGCCGGGATCGTCGGGAAACAGGTTTTCCAGCGAAGTATCGAGCTTTTCCGAGATCGCCTCGGCACTCCACGCCGTTTCCGTCTCGAACCAGTCGCCGCCGGGGGCCGTTTCCGGCGCGACGTCGATCTTCTGCGCCTGGTCGCTGACGGCATCGTCCTGCGGCTCGGCGCGCTCGAGCAGAGGATTGCGCTCGATCTCGTCGTCGATGAAGCGTTCCAGCTCGATGTGGGTGAACTGCAGCAGCCGTATCGACTGCATGAGTTGCGGCGTCATCACCAGCGACTGGGACTGTCGTAGCTGTAGTTTTGCCGCCAACGCCATGGTTCGGTTTCAAACGCCCTGTCTACGCATCCGGACTGCCGGAAGGAGTTGGGCATAGAAACTGGCCCGGCTTTTGCTTGTCAAGGCGATGGCGATCAAAACTCGCCTATCGTCGCGTTATTCGGACGAGAAATCGGAGAAAAAGGCCTGTCTCGCGTCAAAAAACGCGTTTGGACAGAAATATTCACGCTCAGAGTGTAAATCCCTCACCGAGATAAAGCCGCCGCACATCCGGGTTTGCGACAACTTCGTCGGCCCGACCGTGGGTCAACACCTGGCCGGCATGGATAATGTAGGCACGGTCGATCAGGCCGAGCGTCTCGCGGACATTGTGATCGGTGATGAGCACGCCGATGCCCCGCGCCGTCAGATGGCGCACAAGTTGCTGGATATCGGCGACGGCGATCGGATCGATGCCGGCGAAAGGTTCGTCGAGCAACATGTATGCGGGTCGGGTCGCCAGTGCGCGCGCGATTTCTAGGCGCCGCCGCTCGCCGCCGGAAAGCGACAGCGACGGGGCCTTGCGCAGATGGCTGATGTGAAACTCCTCGAGCAATTCGTCGAGACTGCGTTCGCGCTCCTTGCGGCTCTTTTCGACCACTTCGAGCACGGCACGGATGTTTTGCTCGACGGTCAGGCCGCGAAAGATCGACGCTTCCTGCGGAAGGTAGCCGATGCCGAGGCGGGCACGGCGGTACATCGGCATCGAGGTGACATCGAAGCCGTCGATTTCGATCGTGCCTTCGTCGACCGGCACCAGGCCGGTGACCATGTAGAAGCAGGTCGTCTTGCCGGCGCCGTTGGGCCCGAGCAACCCGACCGCCTCACCGGCGCGCACGCCGATCGTCACGCCGCTGACGACTTTGCGGCCCTTGTAGCTCTTGGTCAGGCCCTTCGCGATCAAGGTTCCCTTGAACTTTACCGTGTCGACAGTGACCGTGGCCGGCGCCGCAAGTTTGCCGGCGGCGCGTCCTGAGAGACGCGCCATCAGCGATGCTACGTCGGCCATCAGGGCTTCGCCGCTCCCGACTTCGGCGGCGTGATCGACATCATGACGCGGCCCCCGCAGGCGTCGACCTGGGCCAGGCCGCTCTTCATCTGCACGGTGAGCTTGCAGCCGACCAGCACATTGTCGCCTTGCGAAAGCACGACCTTGCTGCCTGAAAGCACCAGCACTTCCGTCTTCATGTCGAAAGTGCCGCGGTCGCCGGTGGCGACCTGGTCATCCGATTTGATATAGACCTTGTTGGCGACCTCCAGGCGGTCGATGTTGGCCGAGCCGGTCATCGCGGCACCGGCGGCCTCCGTGCCCTTGGCGGCAGCGCCGGCATCCTTGACGTAATAGACCGTCATCTTGCCGGCCTTGAGCACGGTCGGACCCTGGACGACGCTTACATTGCCTGTAAACACGGCGACGCTATCTGCCTGGCGAACCTCGAGCTTGTCGCTTTCGATCTGGATGGGCTTGTCGCCGGACAGTTTGAGGCCCGACAGCTGGCTGGTGGCCTTGGACTGCGCCAGAGCCGGCGTCATCCCCAAGCCCAGCCCCAAAACCAGCGCTAGGGCCGGCAACGCCGAAGCCGCGGCCACAAGCCGTGCCGAACTACTGAACCGCATTGGATGCTCCGCTCATTGCCTCTGCCGCCTTCAAGCTGGCGGGATCGATGTTGACACGCACTCTGTTCTCGAAAACCACGATCTTGCCGTTGTCCTGGATCGACATCGAATCTGCGGTAATCCGCGACCCGCCACGGCTGACGTCGACCGGATCACTCGTCTTCATAGTGCCTTTGCCCATGTCGAGAAAGACCGATTTGAACTTTGCCTCCAAGCCGTCGGTGGTGGTTATGGTGACATCGCTGGTCAGGCTCATCGTGTTGCCATCGCGATTGTAGGTGCCGCGCGAGGCATTGACGGCCGCCACATTGTCGGCCGAGATCGGCAGCTTGGCGTCGATGCCCTCCAGATCGATGATGCCTTGCTTGCTCACGTCCTGTATGGCGCGCAAGGCGGTCATGGAATAGGGCAGTTTCTGCTTGGTGAACCCGTTGAGCTTGGGGTTGGCCATCACTAGCTTGCCATCGGCGAAGGCGCTGCCGTCGGCCTGGACCTGGATCGAGACAGGCGCCGCGAGATACGAATAGACCGGGAAGGCGACCGCGATCACGGCAGCGACCAGCGGCACCGCCAGCTTCAAGATACGCACGCGGCGCGAATGGCGCTGGGCAATGCCGAAGGCGTCGACCCGCGTCGGGCCTACGTTCGGGGGGGCCAACTCCGTCTCGGTGTTGGTCGGTTCGATCGGTCGCGCTAACATAACTACTTTCTTTTAAACCCCTGCCGCCAAGCACCCTATAGGTGGGATGCCGGCGCCCTCAAGCAAGCACAAGCGGAGGAAAACCGCAAAAGTGTGACGGTTGCTGTGGCACAAACGAAAATGAAACCGCCACAACTTGCACGTCATACCAGATACAGCGGGACAGCGTTAGGGCCTGTGGATTGGTCTTGATGTCACTTGAAACGCCGGCTCGCGAACGTCGACACCCTGTCCTTGGAGCGAACTCGTCAGGAATCGGTAGCCGGGCGCGGATGGTTGCTTTAAAAGCATCTGCTCCCACCGACTATGAGGCTGACCATGGCACTGAGAGCCGACGACCTGATCGACCGCCGCCGCTTGCGCCGCAAGCTGACATTCTGGCGCGTCGCAGCGCTTGTTGTCGCAGCGGCCGGGCTGATTGCCCTTTCGACCTGGATCTACGGTGACGACTTCACCGGCACGGCGGTCGACCACATCGCCAAGGTCAAGATCGAGGGCACCATCACCGAAGACGAAGACCTGATCAAACGGCTGGATGACATCCGTCAATCATCGAGGGTGAAAGCTGTGATCCTGTCGATCGATTCACCGGGCGGCACCACCGTCGGGGGCGAATCGATTTACGAGGAAGTGCGCAAGCTGGCCGCCGAGAAGCCGGTCGTGGCCGAAGTCGGCACGCTGGCCGCATCGGCGGGCTATATGATCGCCACCGGAGCCGATCATATCGTCGCGCGCAAATCGTCGATCGTCGGCTCGATCGGCGTGCTGATCCAGTATCCGGACGTCAGCGGCCTTATGGACAAGCTCGGCATCAAGCTCGAGGAAGTGAAATCGTCGCCGTTGAAAGCCTCGCCATCGCCCTTCAAGCCGACCAATGACGACGAGCGCACAATGGTCCGCAAGCTCATCCTGGACAGCTACGACTGGTTCGTCGGCATCGTCGCCGAACGCCGCAACATGACCAAGCCGGAGGCGCTGGCGCTGGCCGACGGCTCGATCTTCACCGGCCGGCAGGCTCTTGCCAATAAATTGATCGATGCGGTCGGCGGCGAGACCGAAGCGATCGACTGGCTCGCAACCAAGGGCGTCGATGCCAAGCTCAAGGTGGTGGAGTGGAAGGATACCGAAAGCGGCGGCTTCCTGTTCTCCAAGGCGATGGCGCGAACTATCGGCAGTGCGCTCGGCCTGCCCGACTATGGCGGCGACATCATCCACGAACTTGGTGCCGACCGCTTGTTTCTTGACGGTCTCGTTTCCGTCTGGCACCCTTGAGACGAGTGAAAAAGCAAATAAAATCATCCTCATAATTTTGACCACAGTGTTTTCACGGGGAGCCTTCTCATGATCAAATCCGAACTTGTGCAGATCATCGCCACACGCAACCCGCACCTTTTTCTGCGCGACGTCGAAAACATTGTCGGCGCGATTTTCGACGAGATCACCGACGCGCTTGCCGAAGGCAACCGGGTCGAGCTGCGCGGTTTCGGCGCTTTCTCGGTGAAAAACCGCCCCGCCCGCACCGGCCGCAATCCGCGCACCGGCGAATCCGTCGAGGTCGAGGAGAAATGGGTGCCGTTCTTCAAGACCGGCAAGGAATTGCGTGAAAGGCTGAACAGCGGCAAATAGGCGCCGCGCGGGTCACGCGCCGGCCTTTTCAGTAGGGCCCGGCCCTCGGTAGAGCCCGCCTTCGACAGGAAATTCCATGTTCAATCGCTTCATGCTCATCGTGGTCTTCGTGCCGCTGGCCGTCATCCTGATTGCGCTGGCGGTCGCCAACCGCGATCCGGTTGCCTTCACCCTGGACCCGTTCAATCCCGGCAATCCGGCGCTGACGATGACGCTGCCGCTTTTCATCTTCCTGTTCCTGGCTCTCGCCATCGGCATGATCGTCGGCAGCCTGGCAACCTGGGTCAAGCAGAGCCGCTATCGCAAGC